>NZ_JAAKVU010000016.1:0-125481 GCF_049175815.1 Aeromonas sp. 600276
AAGCGAGCTCATCAGGTTGGCGTGTTCTGCCGTGCTGGTGAGGGCGCATTATAGGGAGGCGCGTCGCGATGACAAGGCTTTTTTTGAAGAAAGTCACGGAAATCTCAAATTATCCAATTAGAAACAGCTTACTCAGTGTATATATACAATGTTATCCACAACCCAATGATTTCAGACCCCTTTTATCATCATTTAAGTGGGTCTTCCTCCCGCAAGGGATGCCATACTGGAACGGATAATGTGTCCCGAATGGTCCATGGTAGCGCCCGGCTGGAAAGCTGGTTACCATGGAGGTGAATAGAGTGTTGCACCTTTTTTGCTTTCATTT
This sequence comes from Aeromonas sp. 600276, assembly GCF_049175815.1. NCBI lineage: Bacteria > Pseudomonadati > Pseudomonadota > Gammaproteobacteria > Aeromonadales > Aeromonadaceae > Aeromonas > Aeromonas sp. 600276. The sequence goes on from NZ_JAAKVU010000016.1 coordinate 329, forward strand.
ACAAAAGGTCTTTAAAGATGAATTTATCCAAGTTTCCCGTTTATGTGCAGGCAGCCATCCTTGCCTTGGTGTTGGCACTGGTTGGTTATCTGGTTGCCCAGGCACTACAATTTTCTTTGAAAGCCGAAGTGATTTTTGCTGTGGGTCTGGCCATCGGCGGTTTCGTTGTACCGCTGTTCCTCAACAACCGTGCGCCCGCCGGCGCCACTGAACAGGCCTCCAATCAGGAGACCTGCACCTTATATGTAGGCAACCTGCCATACCGTGCCAATGAGATAGCCGTGCGTGAACTGTTTGCCGAACAGGGCCAGGTGATCTCAGTTCGTCTGATGAAGGACAAGGCCACCGGCAAGCGCCGAGGATTTGGTTTCGTAGAGATGCCTGCTGCGGACGCCGCCAAGGCGATCGCAGCGCTCAACGACAAGGAGTATCAGCAGCGCACTCTCAAGGTGCGCGAAGCCAATGACAAGCGGGATAAAGATGAACGAGAAGGCAACGAGGTTGACGCCTGATCGGCAACCGATCGTTTGTTAGAACCTAACCTCTTCGAGAGATGACAGCCCCCAAGCTTGCAAGGGGGCTGTCAGTTTCTGGGTCTGGGCATCCAGCCGGGTGCAATAGGCGCTCCCCCCGACATCTTCCATCCGCGTCGGTGTCGTGACCAAACCAGTCAACAGGTGAGCCACCCGTTTGGCAACCGCACTGCCGGAATCCACCAGTTGGCACACAGGCATCAGCTGCCGTATCTCTTCATCCAGCAACGGGAAATGGGTACAGCCCAGCACCAGGGTATCCGGGTGTTCTTCCCCTTCCAGCCAGTCCGCCAGCACTTCCCGCAGCAGCGCCATATTGACCGGCAGACCCGCCAGCTTGCGTTCGGCCTCGATGACCAGCTCGGTCGCCCCCTTGAGCAGCACCCGCTTGCCTGGCGCAAACTGTGCGATGAGCTCGTGGGTGTATTCACGGCTGACGGTACCCGGTGTTGCCAGCAGACCGATGCAACCGTTGCGGGTAAGCGCGGCCGCGGGCTTGATGGCTGGCACCACCCCTACCACGGGAATAGCCAGAGCCTCGCGCAGGGCAGGCAGCGCTATGGTGCTGGCGGTGTTGCAGGCGATCACCACCAGATCGATATGATGACGGGCCACCATGGTAGTGACCAGTCGGGTGCAGGCAGCAATCAGGGCAGGCTCACTCAGCTCACCATAAGGGAAGTTGGCATTGTCGAAGCAATAGAGATAGTTGTGTGCCGGCAATGCGCGGCGGATCTCGCGGTAGATGGTCAGCCCACCCATACCGGAGTCGAACACGAGAATATTGGCCACTTGAGCTCCCCTTTGGTGCAAGGCGGCGATCATACTCCCGCCAACCGCCAATAGAAAAGGCCCCACCAATGGCGGGGCCCCTCATTTATACAATCACGGTCGGGATCAGAGTGAGTAGTCGACCGTCACGTAATAGGCACGCTCGTCGGCCGGGTAGCCCACCGCAGTCTGGTACTCCTTGTCCAGCAGGTTGTTGATCTTGCCGGAGACCTTCCAGGAAGGAGCGACCTGATAACCCACTGCCAGGTTCCAGACACTGTAGCCCCCCAACTGGGTCGTGTTGGCCGCATCGCCATAGCGCTCGCCCTGATAGATCCAGCTCAGGGAGCCATCGAACTGCTGCCACTGTGCCTGGGTCACCCACTTGGCCCCCTTGCGGGAGATCAGCTGCAGCTGTTTGTCGGTCACCTTGTCCTTGGGATCCTTGTACTCGGCAGAGACCCGGTGGCTCAGCCAGCCAGTGTCAAATTCCCCTTCCAGCTCGATACCTTCGATCCGCGCCTTGCCAACGTTCTGAGGACTCCAGAGGCTGTTGGAATCACTCGGATTAGTGGGTGCCCACTGGATCATCTGCTCGAAGTCGTTGCGATAACCGGTCACACGCCACTCGACGCCGGCAGTCTGGCCATCGAGCATCAGCTCGCGGCTCTTCGACTCTTCCGGCTTCAAGTCAGGGTTGCCTGAGCTCGGGTAGTAGAGGTCATTAAAAGAGGGGGCGCGGAAGCCGGTGCCGTAACGGGCACTGAGGCGATAATCCTCCGCGAAGCGCCAACCAGCCCCACTCTGCCAGGTGTTGTGACGACCAAACTGCTTGTTGTCGTCACTACGACCGCTCAGCTCGGCCTGCCACGTCTGGTTGTCAAACTGGGCCAGAGCATAGAGCCCGGTGTTGTCGCGCTCGTCGGCATCGCTCGGAAAGACGGTGCCGGAGGAGCGGGAACTGGCATCCAGCATGTCGCGCTGCCAGTCGGCGCCGCCACCCAGGGTCCAGTTCTCGTCCAGCTTGACGTTGTTGACCCAGTTCAGGGTGTACTGACGGGTATAGAGCCGGTCAGTGGCCTGATCGCGGCCACTGCTGTCCGGGTAGTCGTAGGCATCCTGTTTGGAGAAGGCACCGCGCAGTTCGCTCAGGTAACGCTCGTCGTGATAACGGGACCCCAGCTGGTAGCTCTGATTCTCGGTCCAGGTTTCGTTGCGCTGATGGTAGGCCGGGCCCCAGGCAGAAGCGGCGGACGATCGGTCGTACTGGGCAATGTTGCGGAACCAGCGGGTCGTGCCGAACAGATCCCAGTTGCCGGTCAGCGCATGCTGATAGTCCAGCATGGCGTTATAGCCCCGGTGACCGTGCTTGTCGCCATCGTTCACCCCTGCGATGGGGTGGACGTTGTAGCCGGTCTCGTCATCGAAGCCCCCGGCAACCTTGAGCTGGCCAGCTTCACCGATCTGGCTGGCGCTGCTGAAGGCGGCCTGGCGCTGTTTGTGAGAACCGGCACCGACATTGAATTTGTGCTTGTTGGTCGCGGGGTCGGGACGGGTGATGATGTTGATCACCCCGCCGATGGCATCCGAACCATAGATAGTGGCACGCGCGCCGCGGATATATTCGATGCGCTCCACCTGGTTGAGCGGCAGGTTGTTGAGCTCCGTCATCCCGGCGGTCAGAGAGGCGCTACGCACCCCGTCCACCAGCACCAGGGTCTGGGAAGAAGTGCCGCCACGCACCCGCAGCGAGCTCAGCTGGCCACGGCCGCCATTGCTCACCACTTCCACGCCGGGCAGGGTCTTGACCACATCGGTCACGGTCTGGGCTTGCAGACGGTCGATCTCGTCACGGGTCACCACGTTGACGGGAGCCAGCACACTGGAGGCAGGTTGGGCGACACGGGTGGCGGTCACCACCATGGTGGGGTTGACGGGGATGGTCAGTGGCTGGGCAAAGGCCGCCGTTGGCAACAGGGCAGCCGCCAATAATTTCTTGGACATGAGAGATCCTTAAGTTCGCGTAAGCATCTACTTCGTGGCCGGTTTCTCTCGGCCCGAAATACGAACTTTGGCAGGTCTTCGGGCTGGGGGGCTGATGGCCTACGGCGACGGCTTCCCACCCGATGGCAGTGCCCTGATGTCGCTTCGTTCCCCCTTACCGCTGCGCGCCAGCTCCGGATTTTCACCGGATTCCCTATTAAGCATGATGCGCCAAAGCGCAGGGATTATAGGCAGAGCAGAGGTGGATGTATAGCCATCCAGATTTCTATTTCTTGCCACCCAATGCCGCCAATCGCTGCTTCGCCCCTGCCATCACCGCCTGCACACCGGGATGGGAGAGATGACGACCGGCCGACACCAGATAGTAGGAGAGCGTCACTTCGGTCAGGGTTGCAATCCGTTCGACACCATAGAGCCGTGCTATCTCCTCGGCCATGGCCAGCGGCGCCGGGAAGAGCCCCATCCCCGCCTTGCCAAACGACTTCATCAGAGTCGAATCATCGAACTGGCCGACCAGGTGGGGATGGATGCCCTGCTGACGATACCAGGCCAGCAGGCTGTCATGGGTTGCCGACTTCTCTCCGGGGATCAGCAGGGGCAAGCCTTCGAGGGAAGCAGGAAAACCCTGCCGTGCCCGGGCAGCCAGCTCGGGGCTGGCAAACAGCGCCAGCGGGCTGCGCCCCAGCTCGTGGTTGTAGCCGCGCACCCCGCTGTCGGGGGGAAGCGGGCGATCGATCAGCACCATGTCCAGCTTGTGGCTGGCCAGCTCGCTGAACAGCTGCTCCGCCCGCTCTTCATGGCACACCAGGCGCAGCGGGGTGGCCAGCGCCATGGCGGGCGCCAGCAGCTCGAACGCCAGGGTGCGGGGGACTGAGTCGGCGATCCCCACCTGCATGGTCAGCTCCTGGCTGGCGTGGCGCAGGGTATGCTCGAGATCGGCGCCGAGCGAGAAGATGGCGCCAGCCTGTTCAAGCGCCTGGCGACCGGCGGCGGTCAGGGCAAGCCGCCGCCCCACCCGGTTGAACAGCGCCACCCCGAGGGAGAGCTCAAGCTCGGCCACCTGACCACTGACGGTCTGCGGCGTGAGGTGCAACTGTTCGGCGGCCCGCGTCACACTACCGCTGCGCGCCACGTGCCAGAAGTAATAGAGCTGTTTATAGTTGAGCATCGGGTCCCTTATCAGTTTCTACCGAACAATCATCAATCAAAATCTGATTTTATCGAAACATCTTGCACTCTAGCATGCAACCACCCTGTGAATTGCCTCCTGCGAACTCCCATGCTGGATGTTGTTGTACTCTTTTTCCTGTTTGGCCTGCTGGCCGGTCTGGTGCGCTCCGAGCTCAAGCTACCGCCCGCGCTCTACGATACTCTCTCCCTCTTTCTGTTGCTGGCCATCGGCCTCAAGGGCGGCGTCGGTCTGGCGCAGCAATCCCTGCAACCCTTATTACCGCAACTGGCGCTAGTGATCCTGCTCGGCATGCTGCAGACCCTGGCCGGGTTCGCCGTGCTACGCCTCAAGATGAGCCGGGTCGATGCCGCCGCCACTGCCGCCCACTACGGCTCGGTCAGCGTGGCGACCTTTGCGGTCGGGGTGAACTGGCTCACCGAGCGCGGCATCAGCTTCGAATCCCAGCTCTCCATCTTCCTGGCGGTGATGGAGATCCCCGCCATCTTGGTCGGCATCGTACTGGCCCAGGGAGTGAGCCGGCAGACCCGCTGGCGCCGGCTGGCCCATGAAACCTTCCTCGGCAAGGGGGTCACCCTGCTGCTGGGCGGCATGGCCATCGGTTATCTGGCCGGTCCCGACGGGATTGCCCCGCTCAAGCCCCTGTTTGTCGACCTGTTCAAGGGGGCGCTGGCGCTGTTCCTGCTGGAGATGGGCCTCATCGTCGCCCGCCAGTGCCAGGACCTGCGCCGCCATGGCCTGTTCCTGCTCGGCTTTGCCCTGCTGATGCCGCTGGCCTCGGCTGGCCTCGGCCTGGTGATCGGCCAGCTGATGGGACTCTCCCTGGGTGGCCTGACCCTGCTGGCCACCCTGGCAGCCAGCGCCTCCTATATCGCCGTGCCGGCCACCATGCGCATCGCCGTGCCTCAGGCCAATCCGGGCCTGTCGCTCAGCGCCGTGCTGGGGGTCACCTTCCCGTTCAACATCATGCTGGGGATCCCGCTCTACCACAGCTGGGCCCGCCACTTCACGGAGTAGCCACATGCAGACCGAGATCCGCACCCTGCTCACCGTCATCACGGAAGCGAACCTGGAACCCACCCTGCTGCGCACCCTCACCCGCGAGGGGCTGCGCGGCTACACCATCACGGATGCCAGAGGGCGCGGTGACCACGGTGAGCGCAACGCCAGCTGGAGCGAGAGCGGCAACATCCGGCTGGAGGCGATCTGCAGCCGCGAACAGGCGGAACGCCTGCTCGCCCACCTGCAGAGTCGCTACTACCCCGACTATGCCATGGTCGCCTTTTTGCAACCGGTCGAAATCGTGCGACCCGAAAAATTCTGAGCCGGCTTGCCGGCTCTTTTTGCCAACCAGAGACAAACGTTTGACTGCAAGGAGTCATAGCCATGAACACCCCTCCCCTGATCGGCCTGGTAATGGGATCCGACTCCGACTGGCCCGTGATGCAGGCCGCCGCCCGCATCCTCAAGGAGCATGGCGTCCCTTACGAGGCGCGCGTGGTCTCGGCCCACCGTACCCCGGATCTGCTGTTCGAATATGCCGCCAGCGCCCGTGAGCGTGGCCTGCGCGCCATCATCGCCGGCGCCGGCGGCGCCGCCCACCTGCCGGGCATGGTGGCCGCCAAGACCACTCTTCCGGTGCTGGGTGTGCCCATCCCGACCCGCCAGCTCAAGGGGATGGACTCCCTGCTCTCCATCGTGCAGATGCCCAAGGGGGTGCCGGTCGCCACCTTCGCCATCGGCGAGGCGGGGGCCGCCAACGCCGGCCTGTTCGCGGTCTCCCTGCTCTCCGTTGCGCAAGACGGCGATGCCCCCCGCTATCAGCAGCAGCTCGACGGCTTTCGCGCCAACGAGCGCGACCGGGTGCTGGCCCTCACCCTGGAGGACCCGGCATGATACTGCCACCCGCCACCCTCGGCATGCTGGGGGGCGGCCAGCTTGGCCGCTACTTCGTGATGACAGCCCACCGTCTCGGCTACAAGGTGGTGGTGCAGGATCCCGATCCCGCCAGCATCGCCGGCGCCGCTGCCGATCACCATATTGTCGCCGCCTATGACGACCCGACGGCGCTGCATGATCTGGCCAGCCGCTGCGCCGCCGTCACCTGCGAGTTCGAGAATGTACCGGCCACCGCCCTGGCCCTGCTAGAGCAGTACCAGCCGGTACGACCGGCCGCCGGTGCCGTGCGCATCTGTCAGGATCGCCGCGAAGAAAAGGCCTTCCTGAGCAGAGCCGGCATCCCGGTCGCCCCCAACCAGACCCTGCTGCCGGGCGAGCCGCTGCCCGAGCTGCCGGACGACCTCTTCCCCGCCATCCTCAAGACTGCCCGCGAGGGGTACGACGGCAAAGGCCAGTGGACCATTCAGGCCGCCGACCAGCTGCCGGCAGCGCTGGCCGCCAGCGGCGTCCCCTGCGTGCTGGAGAAGCGCCTGCCGCTGGAGGGTGAGTTTTCCCTGACCCTGGCCCGCAGTCCGAGCGGTGCCATCGGTGCCCTGCCGCTGGTGCAGAACTGGCACAGCGGCGGCATTCTGGATCAGACCCGCTCCCCGGCCAACGTACCGACCCTGGAGGCCGACGCCAGACACATCGCCGAGCAGCTGATCGCCGCCCTCGACTACGTCGGCGTGCTGACGGTAGAGTTCTTCCTGGTGGCAGGCAAACTGCTGGTCAACGAGCTGGCGCCCCGCCCCCACAACTCGGGCCACCCCAGCCTCGACAACGCCGAGTGCAGCCAGTTCGAGCTGCAGGTGCGCGCCCTGTGCGATCTGCCGCTGCCCGCCCGGATCGCCGTGCGCCCCGCCATGCTGCTCAACCTGCTGGGGGATCTCTGGCAGGCCGGCACGCCAGACTGGGCCGCCCTGCTGGCACTGCCCGGTGTGCATCTGCACCTCTACGGCAAGGAAGAACCCCGCCCCGGCCGCAAGATGGGCCATGTCACCATCACCGCCACCGACTGGCCGACGGTGGAAGAGACCTGCCAGCGGGTGCGCCAGCTGCTGGGGCTGCCGCCACGCTGACCCCTGAGCCGCGCACAAAAAAAGACCCGGGCCTGGCCCGGGTCTTTTCATTGCTTGCTGCGACAGGCGGGTGATCAGGCCTGCTCCACCGATACCGGCGCTGGCAGGCGGATGGTGAGGGAGAGCACCAGCGCCACCACCAGCAACACCAGGATCAGGTTGAAGGTCGCCATAAAGCCGCCAAACAGGGAGGCCACGATGGAGCCGATGATGCTGCCCAGGCCAAAGCCCAGATAGATGACGCCGTAGTTCTTGGTCAGGTTGTTGAGGCCGAAGAAGTCACTCACCAGCGAAGGGTAGACGGTGATGGTGCCGCCGAAGCTGAACGCCACGCAGGCCACCGCCACGAAGAAGAGGTTGGCATTGAGCGGCACGAACAGCAGCAGCGCCATGCCGGCCAGGGTAATTAGCTGGGCGATGGTGATGACCCGGATGCGGGACATCTTGTCGGAGAGGATGCCCAGCACCAGGCGGCCACCCAGGTTGGCCATGGCGATGATGGCGACGGCATTGGCGGCCACCACGGCCGGCAGACCCACCATCTTCTCGCCGATGTCCTTGGCCACGCCGATGACGTAGAGGCCGCTCATGCAGGCGGTGAGGAACATCAGCGCCAACATCCAGTACTGCGGCTTGCGCATCGCCTCGGCCAGGGTGAAGTCGCGGCTCTCGCTCTGCTGCACGGCGGCGGCCTGCTTGGGCGCATCCTTCATCAGCATGCCCCCCACCAGCACCATGGACATGGCGATCAGCCCCCACAGCTGGAAGGTGGTCTCAAGGCCGTTGCTGGAGAGCAGCAGCAGGTTGATGTACTTGAAGCCCAGGCTGCCGAGGCCGTAGGCGCCGATGGAGCAGGCGGAGATGAGCCCCTTGCGCTCCGGGAACCACTTCACGCAGTTGGAGAGGGTCATCAGGTAGCCGGTACCGTCGGCAAAGCCCACCAGGATGCCGGCGCAGAGGTAGAGCATGGCCAGGTTGCTGGCGTGGGCGGTGAGGAAGAAGCCGATGCCGAGCAGCACGCCGGCCCCCAGGGTGACATTGCGCACCCCGAACCGCTCCTGCAGCTTGCCCGCCAGGGAGGAGGCGACCGCAAGCGACAGGCTGAGCAGGCCGAAGGCGAAGGCGACCTGGCTGACCGGCTCGTCCAGCTTGTCGGAGAGCTGGGCGTTGAACAGGCTCCAGGTGTAAACGGATCCCAGCGCGAACTGGGTGATGATGGTCCCCAACAGGGTGAGGTAGCGGGTGCGATTCATCTCTTTGGTCATGATGCGTCTCGGTCAATGGCCTTAAGGAAACTGGGGCCACTATAGGCAAGACGCTCCTCCCGCCGACCGATTACGGCATGAAATGCAGATCGGCGGGAATGAATGACAATCAGAGCCGCATCAGCTGACGGAACGCCTTGATGTTGCTGCGACTGACCGGTACCTCGAACGGCAGGTCATGGAGCCGGATGAGACAGGTGCTGTTGAACCAGGGCACTATCTCGCGGATCTTGTTGATGTTTACGCAGTAGGAGCGGTGACAGCGGAAGAACCCCTCAGCCGGCAGCCGGCTGACGAACTCGCTGAGGGTCATGGTCATCACGTAGCGATCCGTGCGGGTATAGACATGGGTCAGCTTCTCGTCGGCTTCCGCGTAGTAGATCTGCTCGCAGGGGGTGACGATGATGCGCTCCCCCTTCACCAGGTTGACGGTGCGATTGTGCGGCGCCCCCGACTCGCTCCCCTGCCCCGTCTGCGACTTGCCGGCCTGCTCGAGCTTTTGCAGCAGGCTGATGAGGCGCGGCTCGTTGTAGGGCTTGAGGATGTAGTCGAACGCCTCCAGCTCGAACGCCTCCACCGCAAACTCCTTGTAGGCGGTGACGAAGACGATGTGGGGCGGGTGGCTGGACTTGTGCAGGTTCTTGGCCAGCAGCAGGCCGTCGATGGCGGGGATCTGGATATCCAGAAACACCACGTCCACCTCGTGATCCTGCAGGTACTTGAACGCCTCCAGCCCGTCCTCGAAGCTCGCCACTATCTCGATGGCGCTGTGCTGGTTCACCAGATAGATGAGCTCCTCGCGGGCGAGGTATTCGTCTTCCACTATGATGGCTTTCAGCATGGCTGCCCCTCTCGCGTCATGGCGTTCTTCTCAATATTGATGGCAGTCAGCATGGCATTGCCTCCTGATCCGGCAGATAGAAACAGACTTCGGTACCCGGCTCCAGCCGCGAGAGGTGCAGGCCGTCCCCGTAGAGCAGCTTGACCCGCTGATGCACGTTCATCAGGCCGATGCTGCGGCTCTCCACCCGGCCGGCGGCCACCCCGTCGATCACCGCCTGGCTGATGCCGTAGCCGGTGTCGCGCACCGCCACCCGGATCCCCCCTGCCAGCTGTTTCACCTCTATGGTGACCCGACCCGGCGCGCTGCGGGGCTGGATGCCGTGCAGGATGGCGTTTTCCACCAGGGGCTGCAACAGCAGACTCGGCACCTGGATATGCACGTCGTCCACCTCGAACACCACCTCCAGCTTGTCGCCGAAGCGGGCCTGCTCGATGGCCACGTAGTCGCGCACCTGCTGCAGCTCCTCCTGGATGTCGATGAGGGTGTCCCCCTTGTTGAGGTTGTAGCGCAGGTAGTCCGCCAGGTTGGCGATCAGCTGGCGCGCCTGCTGGGGACGGATGCGGATGAGCGACGAGATGGCGTTGAGGGCGTTGAACAGGAAGTGGGGGTTGATCTTGCTCTGCAGCGCGGTGAACTCCGCCTTGCGGGTCATCTCCTTGAGCTGCTCGATGCGCGACACCTCCATCTGGGTGGAGATGAGCTGGGAGAGGCCGACCGCCATCTCCCGCAACGAGCTGGTGATGCTGTGGGTGCGGCGGTAGTAGATCTTGAGGGTACCGCTGACGGCGCCGTTCTCCCGCAGCGGAATGATGATGACCGAGTGGAAGTCGGCCAGATGGTACTGGCGCAGATCGTTGTTGATGATGATCTGGTCCAGCAGCACGGCCCGCTGGGTCATGGCGCTGATGGCATGGTGCTCGTCCAGCTCGTAGTACCCCTTGCCCACCCCCACGTAGGCCAGCACGTCGCGGGTGTCGGTGATGGCCACCGCATCGGCGCTGATCTCGCTGCGAATGATGCCGCACACCTGGCTCAGGGAGTGGCGATCGATGTTCTGGAAAAACGGCAGCGTCTTGTTGGCGATGTCGAGCGCCAGCTTGGCCTGCTTGGCGGCAATCAGCTCCTTCTCGTCGTCCAGATCCTGTACCAGCTTGATGATGAGGCCGATACAGAGCGCCCCGGCGATCATGGGATAGGCGATGTGGCTGACGATCTCCACCCCCACGGCGTGGGGCTCGGTCAGCTGCCAGATAAGCAGCATGGTCAGCCCCTCGCAGGCCATGCCCGCCAGGATGCCGTACAGCCAGAGCCGCGACTTGCGGCAGCGCAGGTGCAGCCAGGTCGCCAGCAGGCCGGCGATGATGCTGGCGATGAGACACGGGATCGAGGTGTGGCCATCCATGTCGATGAGGTAGCGGTGCAGACCCGAGATGACCCCGGCCGGAATGCCGACCCAGGGGCCGAACAGGATGCCGCCCGAGATGATGGCGATGATCCGCACGTTGATGAGGGCCCCCTCCACCGGAATGCCGGTGTAGGTGCTGAACACCGCGAACAGGCAGAAGATGGCGGCCACCAGCACCAGCTCGGCCGGGGTGTGGTCCCGCTTCTGGAACAACCGCTGGAACGGCCGGGTACGGGTCAGGAAGAACAGGGTCATCAGCATCAGCGCCGCCCGTTCGAACACTGCCAACAACATCATCTGATTTTCGAGCAAAACAGGGATTCCGTATCTATGACTAAAGGGAGGACAAGGCGAGGGATCATACCCCGTATCCCGTGTCAGCTCATTTCGAATAGTGGGTTCCAGATTAAGCTTTGCTGCTGACGGGTCGATAGATGAGTGACCCCCTTGCAGCGGGGTAACCTCGATATCCAGGAGATAATCATATGTCTCAGAAAGGAGTTCTGGTGGCACTACTGGCTGGTTGCTGCGCGATGGCTGCTCAGGCCGGCACGCAAACCTATCAGCTCAATTGGCCCGCCACCGCCAGCAAGAGTAGCGGGATGGAAATCTCGCTCACCCACCCGGGCCAACAACCCGTCAATTCCGCTTCCACAGCCAACCCTATCCAGACCGAAGCCATCAACCTCAGCAATCCTGATTTCAACACCACTTACCAATTGCAGGCACGTACCCTGTATGCCAGTTTGCCCGCACAGGCAGGCGCCGACTTCAAGCTGGCGCTCAATGGCCAGTCACTGCCACGACACCATGCCCAGCCCCTGACCCAGGCCACCCGCTACTTCCTGAGCTATCAGGCCCCGGCCGCCAAACCGGATCAAACCGGTGAAGCCGCCTACGAGCTGCTGGTCTACTGGCACGGTTGACCCTCCATGAAGGCATGTTGAACATGCCTTCATTTTTATTTACCCCGGTTCGGACTGCATTCGCACCATGGCCTGTCTGACAATGCCATAGGCATGCTGCAACTGCAGTAAGGCCGTCGGCAACCCCTGTCGTTGCAGTTCGCCAGATTCTATCTCGCCACACACGGCAACCAGTGTCATCGCTCCCATGATCCTGGCCCCCCCCTTCAGCCGGTGGACATAATCCAGAAAACCAGCCAGATCATCAGCTTCAGCCGCTTGCTGCAAACCCAGCAGATCATCGTCGCTGGCACGCACAAACTCACTCAGCAAGGGTTGCATCAACGCGGGCTGGTTACCGGTCAATGGCCCGAGACTCTGCTTTATTCCCTGCATGCAACTGACAATTCTGGACTGCTCTTCTCGTTGTATATGTCGGCACAGACAACGCTCAAGCTCTTCCAGCCCGACCGGCTTGAACAGGCAGTCGTCCATGCCGGCTGCCAGCCCCTCACTGACTTGCTCCTGGCGAGCATCCGCCGTCAGCCCGAGGATAAGACAACGATGAGCGCCAGTGTCCTGCTCCAACCCCCGGCATTGCCGTGTCAATTCGAAACCATTCATGCCGGGCATGTTGAAGTCGGTGATCATCACGTCAAAAGGTGTGTGGGCAAACAGTGCCAGCGCTTCGGCACCCGATTCGGCAGCCGTGGCCTCATGCCCGAGGTATGCCAGTTGCTGGCTGACCAACAGACGGTTGGTAGGGTGATCGTCCACTATCATGACCCGCAACCGTCGGCTGTACTCGGCTACAGCCACCACATCCACGACCGACTCCTGCTCCGGTGCGACAGCCAGTGGCAATTTCATCTCTATGCTGATGCAAGTACCGCGTCCAGGCTCACTCTCAAGCTGCAGTGAGCCCCCCATGGATTCACAAAGAGAGCGAGCGATCATCAACCCAAGTCCGGTGCCGGAGCGCTGGATGTGCTCTGGCTGGCTGGCCTGGCCAAAGGGTTGGAACAGCCTGGCTTGCTCCGCAGGCGCGATCCCGATGCCCGTATCCCTGATCACCAGATACAAGGTGCACCATCCATCGCTGGTTTTTGATTGCAACTCGACCTGCACCGATCCCTGTTCCGTGTACTTGATGGCATTGCTGACCAAGTTGGAGAGGATCTGCTTGTAGCAAAGGCCGTCGATCTGCACCCAACGGGGATCGCCGGCGGCGAACTCCAGTTGCAGGTTTTTCTGTCTGGCCAATGCATTGAAGACGGTGACGACAGCACCGGTCAGCGCAACAATGTCATGAGGCTCAGGCATCAGTTCGAGTCGGCCCGATTCAATTTTTGAAATATCGAGAATATCGCCAATCAGGCTGAGCAGGTCATTGGCCGAACCATGAGCAATGGTGAGCGACGACTTGTCCTCCTCATGCAACCTGCCACGGCGCAGAGTCAGCTCCAGCAACCCTATGATTGCGTTCATGGGAGTGCGGATCTCGTGACTCATGGTTGCCAGAAAAGTCGACTTGGCTCGATTGGCCTCCTGGGCATCCTGGCTGGCCAGAGCCAACTCATCCAGCAAACGCTGACGCTCACTGACATCGATCCAGCCGCCAATCCCCCCTTGTACATTACCTTCCAAGTCATAATAAGGTTGCACCCAATGGTAGACATCCACGGCGCCGGTTGGCATGGGCAGGCGATGATCGCCCTGATGAGTGCAACGCACCGCACGAGCCGTGCTCAGGTCCTCAAACAGAGGGGCCATAAAGGGCCAGCGCCGACAATCCTCCTCCATACTCGACCCCAGCAAGCGATGTTTCTCATCGCCGAAGAAACCGGCATAACTGCTGTTGCAGAGAATCAGCCTGCCCTCCCTGTCCCGGGCATAAATGGGATGGGGCGTTCCATCCACCAGGTCTTCGATGAACTTGAGCTGAGCACTCAAAGCCATCTCGGCAACCCGACGCTGGCGTACCTGTTTGTGTAAAGAGAGGCCCCAGAGACTGACCCAGATGGTCAACAGCAGCACCAATACAATGAACACCGCAAACTCTCGCACAAACTCCTGCCAAGTAATCGCTTCCTGCTGGGAGCTCACGCGCCAACGGTTGGACAGTCCTTCCAACTCATCCGGCGGTATGATGGTGATCACCTTGTCCAGAATATCGCGCAATATTTGACGATCGGGAGCAACGGCAAAGGCCGCACCTATCGGAATAGAATCAAACAACTCCCCCGTTATCAGCAGGCTGTCAGGAAACTTGCTGTTGATGTAGTACTTGGCCACCCGCAACGGCAACACGGCTACATCGCAGAGCTCGGTCGCCACGCATCGCAGGGCATCCTCAATCCGGTCGAATTGCCTGATGGCCAGCTTGCCATATCTCTCCGCGATGGCCTGCTCCGAGATAAAGTCCCGGATCATGGCGACGGTGCCGGACCTCAGCAGCGTCTCTGGCGGGCTCGCATCATGCTGTATGCCAACCACATATGACAGAGGATCAAGCACAAAAGCGCGACTGAACAGATAACGATGTCGACGCTCCGCAGACGGGCTCAACACGGCAACATCCACCAACCCGCCATCCAGCAGTTGCTGCATCTGCTTTGGTGTTTTGACCGGCACCACTTCGATTTCGATGCCCAATTTGGCTCTCAAAACCTGCAGCAGATCAGCAACGACACCATGCAAGGTATCGTTGATATCGAGGAAGCTGAGTGGCGGCACCCCGCTGTTGACTGCAATCCGGACTTTTTTCTGCTGGCCCAACCATGCCCACTGCTCACTAGTCAGCCCAACCTTGCGGGCCCCTATCGATAAGCCGCCACCATTCCAACGTTTGGCTATTTCTTCACGCTTACCATCAAATATTTCACCCAAGGCAATATTCAATATTTTCCTGAGGCGCTGGTTTTTTTTCTCAAGGGAGAACGAAAAACCATGCGTATCAATATATAATGGTCTAGATAACTGAATGCTATCCTGATAAAACTTATTGATGATGAAATTACCAGAAATCATGTCTATCATGACGGCATCGACTTGGCCATATGCCACTGCAGATAACGCACTATAACGAGAGGGATATATCTTTATTTTAACATCAGGCAAGTATCGCATTATATCTATGGCTGGCAGATAATACTCCGGGATGGCCACCGTTCTTATATCACGCTCCTTTACGTGAATGTTTTTATATATGGCTGGATCATCCGGCATATATTTATCAGTCAGTAATAATTGCTGCTCTTCCTCATAGGAATTTGAGGTACTCAGCAAGTCGATCTCTTCCCTCTTGAGCGCATCAATGGCCGCCGCGCGAGAGGGATAGGTCTTTACGACGATCTCGACACTCAACAGGTGGCTCAACATACCGGCTATGTCGGCAGTGACCCCTTCATAGGCATTGGCACGCAAGGTGATATCCATCGGGGGATTGTCTGGCCTAGGTACTCCGAGCAGCAGTCGACCACGATTTCTCAGCCACAACCAATCTTCCGCATGCAGAGGCAGGCTCCGTTTCTCGAGATACTCGCTATCATTGCGCGCATAGATGTGCAGCAGCTCTGTCTCCAGCTCATGGGCAAAGGAACAGAATGTACAAAGGCTGACCAGTATGGTCGTGAAAAATTTTATCATGCTCACAACAACTCTTGGCGCCTGGCCAGACTGATCAGGTCAACCATGTTAGTTACATTAAGTTTTTGCATGAGCCGGGTCTTGTATGTACTGACTGTCTTTTCACTGAGTAACATATTTTCGGCAATATGCTTGTTGGTGTGCCCCTGGCATATCAAAAGCAGGACACTCATCTCTCTGTCAGAGAGTGTAGACAGCAGATCAGCACGATCCACCTCGTGGGCATGCCTGGCTCCAGCAATAATATCTCGAGGAAAATAGAGCTGACCTTTTTTTATTTTATCAAGGGCAGCATTTAATAATGAAAGGTCATCAAGCTTGGATATGAATCCATCCGCACCAGCCTGTAGGCAGCGTACCATAATATGATGTGTAGCTTGTCCAGATAATATTACCACCTTGATGTCGGGATCCATATCCTTCAACCTCTTGATGACCTCTATACCATCCAGCTTGGGGATTCCTATATCTAGAACAACCATCTCAGGATTATTTTTTCTAGCTAAAGAGATAGCATCAACACCATTATCAACTTCTGCCAGAATATGATGTCCCGCCTGTTTCAATAAAATATTAACGGCCATTCTTATCGCTGGATGGTCATCGACTATTAATATTGTTGCCATATAGTTACCTATCCTTAACCCGTTTGATTCTGCATATAGTAACTACAAAATCAGTGCGTGTACCATATGACACTTAAATATTAATGATATGTTACACACATCTGTGGATTGCGGGTTTCATTACTTATAAACAAATTTAATTATGCCTTTTTACATATAATCATCAGACACTTACAAACAGATATATTCCTTTGAATCTCTATTTTAGCTTGCACTATTTCCAGCACTTCAATCTCATCTGAGATAACCCATCAACGCACCGGTTCATCTGGTTAAGGTAAGCACCAAAATACTTAAAAATCAAAATCATAAGAAAAATAAACCCACATACTCATCATGGGAACAAGGTCTATTTTAAGTTGCAGGTCATAACCATCTTTTAAGACTTTTCCTACACAGCATTAGATCGATCCAAACAGGTCGGGCCGCTATCTTGATTGACGAAAAGATGAGCTGGTTGATGGAGCTTTATGCTTCTGCAACTGGCAAAGCCGTCTGGACAAACAAGTCCGGCAAGATGGAAAGCGAACGCACCTCGGGTGCGTGAAATCAAAAGGGTGGCTAAACGCCCCCTATCAGGAAATGTGTAGGAAATATCAAGATGAAAAAGACTCTGATTGCACTGGCAGTGACTGGTCTGGGCTTTGCCGCCACTGCTCAGGCTGCCGTTGAAGCATCCGCGGTTGCCACCTGGCAGGCAACCGCCAAAAAAGACACAACCTCCGAGCTGGTTGTCACTCCGCTCTCCAGCCTCTCCTTCCAGTATGCCGAGGGGATCAAGGGGTTCAACACCGTCAATGGCCTGTTCGATGTCGCCATCAAGGGGGATGCCAGCGCGACCTCCTTCACCCTGAAAGCCAAGAAGCTGAACGGTACCCTGAACCATCTGGGCGGCAACTCCACCGTCGACGTCGGCGTGTTGTGGGGCGGCGCACCGGTCAGCACCACCGCCTACACCACCCTGATCGATACGGCGGCAGGTATTAGCGGCGGCAACCTCTCCCCCATAGCTCAAGGCTTCAAGGAAGACACCCAACGCACCACGGCGCAGGGTTCCTTCAGCTTCAACATTGAGAGTGCCACTGCCAACGGTAGCACCGCCACCTTTGAAGCTCTGCCTGACGGCCTGTGGAGCGGTGAAGTCAACGTCGAGTTCGTTGCCAACTGGGTTTGATTGCCTCAACGCATATCACTCGGGGCCCTGCGGGGCCCTTTGTATTCACAGGAGATGACATGAACCTGAAGATGCTGATGGCATGGATGCTGTTTATTCCCGGAATAAGCCAGGCGATCAACGTCGGCTCGGTGACCACCTTTATTGATGCGGGCAGCCAGGATGTCGCCAAAGAGATCGAGAACGCCAGTGATCAAGCCAGGCTGGTCACCATCACGGTGACACGCATTTCATCCCCGGAAGAGGGTGGCCAGGAGATGCCGATGGAAGTGGACGGTGAACTCATGCTGTCGCCAAGCCGGCTGATGCTGCCCGCCAACGCCAAAAACAACGTGCGTTTCTTCTATAAAGGCCCGCAGGATGGCAAAGAGCGTTATTACCGCATCCGCTGGCTGGATACCGCACTGTCGATGGACGATCAGCGCAACGAACGCCGCCAGGCCGTCGCCACCACCTCGGCCCAGATAGGCACCATCCTGGTGGTCACGCCACGCCAGCAAAAGTTTGATTACCTCCTGCAAGGTGACGTCCTGATCAACAAAGGAAACGCCTCATACCGCACGGTGGCTTACGGAACCTGTTTGAAGCAGCGCCGGGAGCAGTGCAAGGAAACCTATTACGACCTGCCGGGTAAACAACGTCAATTCCGCCAGGTCGATCTCCGGGATCCGAAGAGCCATGTCGGCCTCTGGCTGGGCCAGGAATTCGTCGTCATCAAATAACCCTTTGTGCTGGTACTGCCTCCACCACCCGGTCGAGTGGCGGTGTTGTTTTGCCGAAATTTGAAACCATGGTGCGTGATATGTTGAAAAAAGCCTGCCTGTTGCCAGCCTCACTGCTGATCGCGATGTCAGCGTCGGCCAGCGCCTCAGCGCCACTGAAGATTGCCAACGTCATCATTCCTGCCAGCTTTGCCAACGCACTGGCAGAAGGCATTGCCGTACCGGTCAGACTGCAGTACCAGGATCAGGCACTGGCACTCGACACCACCACCGAGGAGTCCATCGGCAACGCCACACTGATCCTGCGGGACGGTGCACTGCATCTGCTCAATCTGGATTTCAACCAGGGCCAGAGCGATGTGGCCCTGCGCCAGGAGCTGGTGGATCTGCTGCAACAGAACCAGCTGCGTACCTTCTCCAGCGACGGCCGCCTGGTCATCAACGACAGCGCCAGCCTGCAGCTGGACCTGATCGCCATGCTGCTGACCATACAGGTCACCAAGGCCGCCTTTGGCGAGAAACGCGTCAGCACGACCAAGACCAGCCTGACGCCCTCCGTTGCAGCGTTGACCAGCGTCAATCGCTACAACCTGGGCTACTCCTTTGCCAACAGCCGTCAGGCGGGCAGCTCCAGCACCAACTTCGCCCAGTTGAACAGCCTGGTGGGGTACAGTGAACACCATCTGGACCTTGATGGTTCTCTCTACAACCTGGGGGAAACGAACCAGAGCGGCTCCCTCTATCGCGCCATGTATGAGCGGGATATCGAAGATCGCCGCTTTGCGACCGGCATGGTGTCGACCTGGGATCTCCAGACGCTGGGGGGCGTATCCGCCCTGAATGCTGGCCGGATCTACGGGATCTCTTACGGCAACCAGGCCCGCTCACGCACCGTCAACGAAAGCGAATCCACCACCCCGATCCAGGTCTTCATGCCCTCGGCGGGCGAGGTCCGGGTCTATCGGGATGGCAAACTGATCGGCCTGCAGAATTTCTCGATCGGCAACCACCGGATCGATACCAGCCGTTTCCCCCACGGTTCCTACAGCGTCACGGTCGAGATCCACATCGACGGGCGCCTGACGGAGTCCAGCACTCAGCGCGTCACCAAACTCAACAGCAGCCTGGGCTTCGATAAGGAGTGGGGCTGGCAATCCTGGGGCGGCCTGATGGAGGCCAGTCAGGATGGTACCCGCTCTCCCCTGCTGGGGCTGTCGCTGGCTCGCACCTTCGAGACTACCAACCTGACCCTGACCGGCTATGGCTTCAAGGATGCCTTGGTCAGCGAGAGCCAGGCCAGCTGGCAACTGACCGACAGAATCAGCACCCAGCTGCAGGGCATGCTGGCCTCGGACACCTCCTGGCGGCTCTCGTCCGGCGTGACGGCGCAGGTACATGACAACGTCTCGTTCTGGCTCAGTCAGGAGAAGCTCGACACGGGCAACAAGCTGACCACGGCAGCCCTGGATCTCTATACCGCCGGCATCAGCATCAACCTGAGCGGCTGGCATGACAAGCTGGGCAACCTCTCGTTCAACACCACGCACGATCGTGAGCAGGGGAGCGACCGCAGCTATATCGATTATTACCAGAGCCTCTATTCCGGCCGTTATGGCCAGTTGTCGCTGCGCACCAGCCTGCAGAGCAGCAGCGCAACCCTGAGCGGGTTCAACAACAAGAGCCTGACCCTGGACTACTCGATCCCGTTCGACAACCTGTTCAGTCTGGGCATGAGCAGCAACGAAGAGGGGCACACCACGGCCAACCTCAGCTATCAGAAACGGATGGAAGGCTTCATCAATACGGCAACACTCAACGGAGCCAAAGTCATCAATGGTGCAGAGCACAATGACCTGGCCCTCTCGGGCACCCTTGGCTTCGAAAGCAGCATGACGGGCGGCACCCTCACCCTGGGTCGCAGTCAGGGTGGCGATGTGAACGGCAACCTGATTGCACGCGGTGCTGTCATCACCACAGGGGATGAAATTCTGGCTTCCAGCCAGAACCGCTCCGGCTCAGGTCTGCTGATCGATACCGGCATCGGCAAGGAAGGCAAGATGCTCGCCAAGATCAACGGCCAGGAGTACTCGCTCGAAGGCAGCAAGACCTTTGTCGCCCTCTCCCCCTTTCAGGAGTACGAAGTGGAACTGCTCAACAGCAAGACGACCAAAGACAGCTATGACATCAACACCGGCAAGCAGCGCTATACCCTGTTTCCCGGCAACGTGGCTACGCTGGATGCAACCCGCTCGGTCAAGGAGATGGTCACCGTCTTTGGCATCATACGTGCCGAGGATGGCAGCGTGATCGCCAACGCCAGGATCGACAACCATATCGGCACCACGGTGACCAATGAGACCGGCGAGTTTTCACTGGATGTGGACAAGGCCAATCCGGTATTGAGCTTCAAGCATGGCAACGAATTCTGTGAGGCAGAGCTTGATCTGGCCCAGCAGAGCGGCGCCGCCTGGGTAGGTGATGTGATCTGTCGCGGCCTGCCCACTTACGCCATGGTGAGAGGTTGATGGCATGAAAATGACGAAAATAGTTATCGCGGCCTGCTTTATCGGCAGCATGCTCGCCAGTGTCGGCACCCAGGCCGCCGTCTCCAAGACCGTCTGGGGCGATGCGCCGCTACGCAATTTTCTGTTTATCGAAAACCAGGAAGACAGCAACCTGTTTGTCGCCCCGACCGATGCCCTCGATCCCCGCCTCAGCGGAGCCAACGCCTGGACCTCCCTCAAGGGCACCCGCCAAGTCAGCCTGGCCTATGTTGACAACGGCTATAACACCGACATCAACAACTGGAACGTCGACATGTGGGAAGAGGGGCCCATCAACCAGCCCTACATCAACCAGCGCTGCATCATGAGCTACACCCGCTGCGATCCCAACACGGCCGAGGCTGTCAACAAACCTGCCGTCGTCGATGGCAAGGGCTTCTACGGCCTGCTGGGCGCGGCAGCGGGTTGGGGCCATGCCAAGCTGAGTGCCAGTTTCTTCGACTACCTGAGAAGCATGCCGGTCGGCAGCAGACTGCTGCGTGAAATGAACCTGTGCGCCACCCTGGTCAGCTTCAACGCAGCCACGGGGGCGCGCTGCAAGGATCAGGCAAGTGGCTACTGGTATGTTCGCAAGATTGAACACAAGAAGGCGGGTCATATCAAGTTCACCCAGACCAACGCCATCAGCGAAGTGACCGTCGACAGCAACGGCAATCCCTATGTACTGCCGGGCTCCCGCGGCTGCGAGAACTATGTGCTGAATAACGTCAGCGGCGTGTTGTGCCGCTTCCTCGATTACTCCTTCATCGAAGATGGCAGCCAGACTTTCGACCCCATCTATCTGTTTACCAATATCAAGGATGCAAGCCTCAAGTCAGCCATCTCGGCCACCGATGTGCAAGTCACCGCCAACATGACCAACTGGGCCTGGAATGGCTATGACTACACGGCTCGCTATCTGAAGAACCAGCAATCCGTCTCCCTGTTTCTCTCGGGTAACTTCTTCAAGCAGGTCGTACGGCTGGGTTTGCAGGATCGGCTGACCCGGGATCTGATCAACTTCAATATGCGCAATGCCCATGCCCCTGAAAGCGGCTATTACGAGTTCAGCGGCACCACGGAAATCATCATCAAGCCACGCCACTTCAGCGTTTCCATCCTCTCGTCCGAAGGGATCACCAATCCCTATCGTGAGGGACAGATAGGCAAAGATGTGCTGTCGTTCCAATACAATATCTCGGACAGCGGCCCTGTCTCGGCCGACGTGCTGGAGATGATCCTGGCCCAGGACAAGGGAACTCCTTATCAGGGATACTGCACCTTCTACCCGGCCGATGACCAGGAACCCGAGAGTGCCGTGCCTATTCCCGCCAGGCTGGTGTTCGACTCCACCCGCTATGGCGCCAATTACCGCCATCCCATCGGCTGTGACCGGGTGCCGGTCAATATCAGGACACTCGCCATCAAGGACAGCCAGCCGGCCCACAATTGGGTAGATCCCAACGGGAACCCCGGTATTACCCGCTTCTATCTGCTCAAGCTGGACTTTGATCTGACCGATCCAAGGGCGGCACAAACCACGGAGGGCAGCATGTGGGAAGGAGAACGGCACCAGAGCGGCACCCTGACCATCAAGGGCAGCTGGCGTTAGCAATCAACATGGATCTCAGGACAATGATGAAAAACCTGGCGCGCAATTTGACTCTGCTGACGGCTCTGCTGCTTGCCGGCCCCCAGGCATGGGCCATCGACATAGGCCCCATGACCGCCATCATGGAGCACGATGAAGAGTTCATCTCCCGCACCGTCACCAACAACGCCAGCACACCCAAGCTCTACGAGCTCGCGGCGTATCGCATCACCAGTCCGACAGCGGACGAGGCCATGCTGCCCATGGCCCCAGGCGAATTGTTGTTCGCCCCCAAGCGGTTTGTGTTGCATCCCGACCAGCGGCAGCACGTCAAACTCTATTACAAGGGGCCAGGCGATCGGCAGGAGCGCTACTACAGGGTCGTTTTCACCGAAGTGCCGGTGGCACAGGCCGGTACACCCGATCACCCAGGCAAGCGCAGCTCGGTCGAGATGACCATAGCGTTGCAGTCCATCCTGGTGGTAAGACCACGCCAGGAACAGTTCGCATACCGCCTCGATCAGATGACGGGCAGCATCACCAATACCGGCAACAGCTTCTTTGAATTCATGGTGAAGCAAGGGTGTGACCAGCCCGATAACCTGGCCGACAACAAATATCTGCTACCCGGCGAAACCTATCACAACCCCAAGATCCGTCAGCCAGGCAACCAGAAGCTGATCGTGCATCAATCCCGCTTTGTGCGGGTTGGCAAGGACTGTTGGCCGGATTAGTCACCAGCAACCAGGCTCCCGGACTTGGGCAATGTCCTCACCATCAGGATGACAACGTGGCCAGCCGGGCGGCGAAACCCATGAAGAATAGACCGATGAGGCCGTTACCGAGTCTGGCGAGGCGTACCTTGCGCGCAAAGAAGCGGGCCATCAGGGTACCGCCGAAGATCAGCAGGGTCAGATAGACGAAGCTCATGGCCTCCAGCATGCTCGCCAGCACCAGGTAGGAGAGCCAGGTGTGGGCATAGTTGAAGTCGACGAACTGCACGAAGAAGGAGACGTAGAACAGGATCGCCTTGGGGTTGGTGAGACTTAAAGTAAGCGCCTTGGAGAAGTAGCGCTCGCCGTGCTCGACCACGGACGCCTGCCCTTCCCGCCTGGCGATAAAGTTGGCGTGCAGGATCTTCACCCCGAGGTAGAGCAGATAGAGGGCGCCGAGATAGCGCACCAGGGTGAACAGCAAGGGGGTGGTGCGAATGAGGGAGGCGATGCCCAGATAGGCGCAAAAGATCAGGATGGCGTCGCCGACGAAGACCCCGAGGGCAGCCTGGTAGCCCGGGCCGACGCCGCGGCTAGCCCCGGTGCGCAGCACATAAATCGAGTTGGGCCCCGGCGCTATGATGATGAAGAAGAGCCCGACCAGATAGGTCCAGACATTGATGACACCCAGGCTCTCAAACATGGCGCGCCCCTCTGGACTTGGAAAAGAGCCCGCTCAGGCAGATCCAGACGTTGATGACTCCCAGGCTCTCGAACATGATCTCTCCATGGCGGGTGGCGACCCGCAGAATGCGACGACGAGGTTTCTATACTAATCCTCCGCCCGCCGAGCACAAGCACCGAGCAATGATCCGTTCGTCTCTGGGCAACCCATCCCCGCACTCACCACTTTGTGGTGTCCAGACGCATCGGGATCAGGCATGTTAAGCCATATCCAGACTCACAGAACCCGCCCTCATGGAAAAGAGCCTCAGTACCGATCAGCCACTCGCCGCTGCTGCCGCGCACGATGCCTTGAGTCGCACCAGCTATCCGGTGATCGCCGCCATCAGCTTCTCGCACCTGTTGAACGACATGATGCAGTCGGTGTTGCTGGCCATCTATCCGCTGCTCAAGCTCGGCCTCAACCTGTCGTTCGCCCAGATCGGCCTCATCACCCTCACCTACCAGTTCACCGGCTCGCTGTTGCAGCCGCTGATCGGCCTCTACACCGACCGCCGGCCCATGCCCTATTCATTGCCGTTCGGCATGGGTTTTACGATGATCGGCTTGCTGTCGTTGTCGCAGGCGGCCAGCTTCGGCGCCGTGCTGCTGTCGGCCATGCTGATCGGTATCGGCTCGTCGGTGTTCCACCCGGAATCTTCCCGGGTCGCCCGCATGGCAGCCGGCAGTCAGCCCGGGCTGGCCCAGTCGCTGTTCCAGATCGGCGGCAACCTGGGGTCGGCCATAGGCCCGCTGCTCGCCGCGCTGATCATAGTGCCACGGGGCCAGGGCAGCGCGGCCTGGTTCTCGCTGTTCGCCCTGGTCGGCGTCATCGTGCTCAGCCTGGTCGGGCGCTGGTCCAGCCACCACGCCGCCAACTTCCATAAACGGATGAAGGCGCACCTCGGCCACGGTCTGAGCCGCCGTCAGATCGGCTGGTCGCTGGCCATCCTCGGCCTGCTGATGTTCTCCAAATTCTTCTACATGGCCAGCCTGAGCAGCTATTACACCTTCTACCTGATGGACAAGTTCAGCCTGTCGCTGGACAGCGCCCAGCTCTATCTGTTCGCCTTCCTGTTTGCGGTCGCGGCGGGTACCGTGCTCGGCGGGCCAATCGGCGATCGCATCGGCCGCAAGCGGGTGATCTGGATCTCCATCCTCGGCGTCGCCCCCTTCACCCTGCTGCTGCCCCATGTCGACCTGTTCTGGACCTCGGTGCTCTCGGTCATCATCGGCCTGATCCTGGCCTCGGCCTTCTCCGCCATCCTGGTCTACGCCCAGGAGCTGGTTCCCGGCAAGGTTGGCACCATCTCAGGCCTGTTCTTCGGTATCGCCTTCGGCATGGGGGGCATAGGGGCGGCTCTGCTCGGTCAGCTCGCCGATGCCACCAGCATCGAGACTGTGTACCAGGTCTGCGCCTATCTGCCGCTCATCGGCCTGCTGACCGTGTTCTTGCCAACCCTTAGAAAGGGATAGCGGGCCACCCCGCGAGGAATGTAACCCATAAAAAACGAGGCCTGAGCGGCCGCGTCTGACGTGGATGAGAGCAAGGGGTGGTCAGCAGTACTGGCCGGCTACCCAACCGGAGGACCAGGCCCACTGGAAGTTGTAGCCACCGAGCCAACCGGTCACGTCCACCACCTCGCCGATGAAGTAGAGACCGGCTACCTTGCGCGCCTCCATGGTCTTGGAGGAGAGCTCGTTGGTATCCACCCCCCCCAGGGTCACTTCGGCGGTGCGATAACCCTCGGTGCCGTTGGGCAGGATCTGCCAATCCCCCAGCAGAGTGGCTACCGCCTCCAGCTCCCGTTCGTTGTACTGGCGCATCGGCTTGCTGACCAGCTGGCCCAACTCCACCAGCTTGTCGACGAAGCGCTTGGGCAGCTCGCGCCCCAGCACGGTTTTCAGCTCCTGCGCCGGATGGGCCTGGGCCCAGGCCTTGAGGGTGGTAGCAATGTCGAGCTCCGGCAGCAGGTTGATGTGGATCTTCTCCCCCGCCAGCCAGAAGGAGGAGATCTGCAGGATGGCGGGGCCGGAGAGGCCGCGATGGGTGAACAGCATGGCCTCCTTGAAGCAGGTGCCATCCTCGGCGGTCACCGCCACCGGCAGGCTGACTCCGGCCAGATCGGCGAAGGCCTCTTTATCTGCCTGATGCAGGGTGAAGGGCACCAGCCCGGCACGGGTCGGCAGCACCTTGAGGCCGAACTGCTCCGCCAGCTTGAAGCCGTAGGGGGTGGCACCGAGCTTCGGCATGGAGAGGCCGCCGGTGGCCACCACCAGCGAGTGGCAGGTTATCTCACTCTGACTGGTAGTCAGCACGAAAACCTCGTCGTTCTTGCTGACGGTGAGGATCTCGGTCTGGAACTGCAGGGCCACGCCGGCCCAGTCGCACTCGGTCAGCAGGATGTCGACGATCTCCTTGGCGCTCTCGTCACAAAAGAGCTGGCCCAGGGTCTTCTCGTGATAGTTCAGGCCGTGCCGGTCCACCAGCTCGATGAAATCCTGCTGGGTGTAGCGCGCCAGCGCCGACTTGCAGAAGTGGGGGTTGGCCGAGAGAAAGGCGTGGGGGCCGGCCTGATGGTTGGTGAAGTTGCAGCGGCCGCCGCCACTGATGAGGATCTTGCGGCCCGGCTTCTTGGCATTGTCGAGCACCAGCACGGAGCGGCCCCGATAACCGGCCTGGGCCGCACACATCAAACCGGCCGCCCCGGCGCCGATCACCACCACATCAAACTGCTTCATCATCACTCACTCATCCAAAGAAAAACGGCCCCTGTTAAGAGGGGCCGTCATTGTACTGGCTGAACACTAAGTGTCCACGACTATCAGGCGTTGCCATCCATGATGCTGGCCGGGGCGCCCTTGGCCAGCTCGGCCAGCTCCTTGTCGATGAAGTAGAGGCCCTTGCCGTCTTCCCCCACCAGCGACAGGCGATCGACGATGCTCTTGAACAGCTTCTCCTCTTCATGCTGCTCGGCCACGTACCACTGCAGGAAGTTGAAGGTGGAGTAGTCCTGGGTGGTGAACGCCACGTGAGCCAGGCCGTTGATGCACTTGGTGATGTGGTATTCATGCTCGAGGGTGGTGCGGAAGATGTCGCCCAGCGACTTGAACTCGTGGGGAGGGGCATCGATGGCACCCAGCAGCGGCATGGCACCGGTCTCGCTCACGTAGGTGAACAGGCGCTCCATGTGCTGACGCTCCTCGACGGCGTGCTGGCGCAGGAAGGTGGCCGCCCCCTCGAAGCCCTTGTCCTCGCACCAGGCGCTCATCTGCAGGTAGAGGTTGGAGGAATAGAATTCAAGATTAATCTGCTCGTTCAACTTCTCGATCATGGCTTTGGCCAACATGATGATTCTCCACTGTGATTTGGTCACGATTGTCGCCACAGTTGCTGCCCGACGCAACCAGATAGCGCGGCCGAAGATCCCAGTTGTGACAGCTTTTCGCCTCATCCTATCCCCCATACGGTTATAGAGAAGCAAAGAAACATGGTGTAAGCGGATTCAGCCATTATGATGGCGCCAGTGGTCGGGGAAAGGATTCAATGAGATTCATAATGGCACTGGCGCTGCTCTGGATGACCCAGTTGCAGGCAGCTCCCTCCTTGCTGAAAGAGGCTGAATTGCAGGCGGCGCGCGATCCCGTCGGCTATCTGCAGCGCCTCGACGCCAGTCCCCAGCAGGATATGGAACTGTTCTACGCCAGGTCCCTGGCCCAGGCCGCGCTGGGGCGCTATCCACAGGCCCTGCTCGACAACGCCCGGGCCCGCGGGCTGGCCAGCGCCCAGCAGGAGACCCTGCGCCTGCTCGACTTTCGCTTGCAGCAGATCGCCCTCACCCTGGACACCGAGGCGCCGGATCAGGCGCTCACCCTGCTGGAGCAGCTCAGACCCGCCGTTGCCGGCCATCCGCAGCAGACCTCGGAGTGGCACGCCCTGAACGGGCTCGCCCTCTACCGCACCCAGCAACTAAGCCCGGCCATCGCCGAACTCAAGACCGCCTTTCGCCTCAAACAATCGGTACCGGACTCCCCCATCGCCAGCCTGCAGTGTGCCCGCCTGCTGATGACCCTCGGCAACCTCTATGCCGACCTGAACCTGGCGCGGGAAGCCGAAGGCTACTATCTGGAGGCGCTGCAACGCATGGTGCAGCTGGGCGAGCCCAACAGCCAGATCATCATTCGCGCCAACATGGCGCGGCTCTACATCGATACCGATCGACCCACCCAGGCCAAGCGGCTGCTGGACAACCTGCTCAGCAACCCGGATCTGGCGCCGGATTACCGAGCCATCATCCTCGGCTATCAGGCCATGGCGCTCAACGCCCAGCACGACTGGGCCGGCGCCCTGCGCACCCTGGACGAGGCACAGGCGTTGTATCGGCAGCTGGGCTACCCGGAAGCCGGCACGCGCCTGCAGGAGACCCGGGCCCGGGCGCTGCAGGGTAGCGGCGAGAAACAGCTGGCGCTGCAGGTGCTGACCAGCCAGGGGAGCACGGGAGCCGCCAGCAAGGCGCTGCAGGCCAGCCTGCTGGCGGATCAGGGGCGCTACCCGGAGGCCTACCAGGCACTCAGCGAATACGTGAGCGACTACAAGCAGCACTTCAACCAGACCCTGAGCCAGCATGCCGCCGCCTTCCAGGCCGAGATGGATCTGGCCCGCAGCGAGGCCAGCAACCGGGTGCTGCAGCAGGAGAACGAGAACAAGCGCCAGCAGCTGCTGCATCAGCAGAGTGCCCGCCACTACCAGCTGATGCTGGTCGGCCTGCTGGCCGGGGCCCTGCTGCTGCTCGGGCTCACCACCCATCGACTGCACCGCAGCTCACGCCACCTCTACAAGCTGGCCACCTTCGATCAGCTGACCGAGTTGCCCAATCGCCGTGCCCTGCTGGAGCGGCTGGCCAGCCGCTGGCAACAGGAGGGGCCGCTCACCCTGATCATCATCGACATCGATCACTTCAAGCAGATCAACGACCGTCACGGCCATCAGGCGGGGGACAGGGCTATTCAGCGGCTGGCGCGGGAGCTGAGATCCTGGGCGCCCGACCTGCAGCTGGTCGGGCGCTGGGGTGGCGAGGAGTTTCTGGTAGCGGTGCCGCTGCCGGCGGCAGATTGCTGGTATCTGGCAGAGCAACTGCGCCAGCGCATCGGCCAGATCGAACAGCCGCGCATGACCATCAGCATCGGGGTGGCTGGCCGCTCGGCCGCCGATGACGGGCTGGGCCAGCTCATCCACCGGGCCGACATGGCCATGTATCAGGCCAAACGCCAGGGCCGCAATCAGACCATACTGGCCGCGGAGCCTGGCAGCCACGAAGAACCGGAGGCGCTGGCCAGCAGCGTGGCCTGAGCCACAGCCTCCCCTGACTCAGGGCTGCAGCTCGGTGAGGGAGGCGACATCCACCGGCTCGCCATAGTCCACCCCCACCAGCTCGAAGCCGTTGAGCTGCATGAAGTCCTGCCGCAAGCCGGCAAAATCCCCCAGCGCGTGGAAGTTGTCCGGCGTCACCTTGGACCAGAGCGCCGAGACGGCGGCCTGCACGGCCGGGGCGAGCTCGTGGTCATCCATCCGGATCAGCCGGTTGCCGTCAGCTACCACCCCTTGCGGGCCGTACATCTTGCCGGCGAACAGCCGCTGCATCTGCTCGATGCAGCCCTCGTGCACCCCACGCTCCTTCATCACCCCCATCAGCAGACCCAGATAGACAGGCAGCACCGGAATATAGGCGCTCGCCTTGGTCACCAGCGCCTTGCAGACCGATACCCAGGCGTGGCCGCCGATCTCCGCCAGCTGCAGGTTGATGGTCTCGGCGGTGGCGTGCAGGTGCTCCTTGGCGTAACCGATGGTGCCGTCCCGATAGAGGGGATAGGTCGATTCGGGGCCGATATAGGAGTAGGCCACCGTCTGGGCGCCGGGCGCCAGGCAATCCGCCTGCTGCAGCGCCTGCAGCCAGAGCTGCCAATCCTCGCCCCCCATCACGCTGACGGTGTCGCGGATCTCCTCCGGGGTAGCCGGATCCAGCGACTGCTGCACCAGTGTGTCCTGTTCCAGATCCAGCCCCCAGCCGCGAAAGGGCTGGCCGGTGGTCTTGAGCACGGAGCGCACCTGGGTGCCGTCCGGCAGTACCCGGATGCCGCTCGCCAACGAGTAGATCACCAGATCCACCTGCCCGAGCTGCTGGCGGATGACGTCGATGGCCTGCTGACGCATCTGGTCTGAGAAAGCGTCGCCGATCAGGTTGATGGCCACGCGGCCAGCCTGTTCCGCCTCCGTGCGAAACCAGATGTTGTTGTACCAGCCGGCGCTGCCCAGTCCCTTGTCGGAGGGGCCGCGCTCGAACGACACGCCAATGGTGTCGGCACCGGCCCCGAAGGCCAGGGCGATGCGCGACGCCAGCCCGAAGCCGGACGAAGCGCCCAGCACCAGCACCCGTTTCGGCCCGTTGAACGGGCCCGCCGCCCGGATCCGCGCGATCTGCTGCAGCACGGCGGCGCGGCAGCCGATGGGGTGACAGTTGCGGGCGACGCAGCCCTGGATTTGCGGATGAATGATCATCAAGGAGTCTCCGGGAAAGGAACACGACAACAGGAACGGCCATGGGACGCAGCGGCGCACCACGGTTTGCCAAGGGAACTGGCTACAGCATAACCAAGCGGGGCAGGATTACCTTGATGTCGGGCGGAATATCGGCGGGAAGAGGGCAGAAAAACAAAAGGGAGCGCGAGGCTCCCCAAAGCGGTATTCAGATGCTTTTTGTTGTTTTGTGTTCATTGCGAAACACGGGCACATCCTATGCCTGTCACCGGCTACGGGCAAGCCAGCGGGTGTGACCTGCTTCAAACTCCTGTTCGATTTATCGCCAGTTTATTGCCCATCATCGACAGTAAGCTCCATAGGAAACTCTTTAAAATCCCAAAACTGTGCCGGGGACACCATTTTAGTTTCAGCAGACATTGGTATAGTGGACTCAGGATCAGTGAGGAGAACTCCCATGAATGGAACCTATTACAAACACATACTGGCCGCGATCGACCTGTCGGAAGACAACCGCAAGGTGATCGAGAAGGCGGTCGACCGGGCCCGCTCCAACGGCGCCAAGCTGTCGGTGATCCATGTCGATGTGGACCTCAAGGATCTCTACACCGAGATGATCGATATCGACATCGACAACGTGCAGGACCAGGTGATCGCCGAGGCGAAAGAGAAGCTGGAAGCCTTCCTGGCGTCGGTAGACTACCCCATCGAGAAGAAGCTGGTGATCTGCGGCGATTTGAGCGAACGGGTCAACCAGGCGGTCAGGGATTATCAGATCGACCTGCTGGTGTGCGGCCACCGCCAGAGCTTCTGGAGCCTGCTCACTTCGAGTGCGCGCCAGCTGATGAATACCGTGCCCTGCGATCTGCTGGTCGTCCCCTTGCAGAAGTAACCGAACAGGCGTAGTTTGATTTGCCATGAATATGACCTCGTTCAATCACAACTACTGGTGGTGCTGCTCTTAAACAGGCGGCACTGCTTTTCTATGTAAAATTTCCCAAAGAAAACACCGTGACCGCCGAGAGGCGGTCATTGTTTTCATCCCTTTGTCGCCTCCCGGCTCACCCAACTGGAGAGAGCGACATGCACAACCCCGTTATCCTGACCGGCGACCGTCCCACCGGCAAACTGCACATCGGCCACTACGTCGGCTCGCTGCGCCAGCGCGTGGCCGCCCAGCACCATTACCGCCAGTTCGTGATGATCGCCGATCTGCAGGCGCTGACCGACAACGGCCACAACCCTGCCAAGGTGACCGATCACGTGCTGGAAGTGATGGCCGACTACCTGGCCGCCGGCCTCGACCCGGCCAAAACCACCTTCTGCCTGCAGAGCGCCCTGCCCGCCCTTGCCGAGCTGACGACCTATTACCTCAACCTGGTCAGCGTCGCCCGGCTGGAGCGCAACCCCACCGTCAAGGCGGAGATCCAGCAGAAAGGGTTCGAGCGCAGCCTGCCGGCCGGCTTCCTGATCTATCCGGTCAGCCAGGCCGCCGATATCACCGCCTTTCGCGCCACCCATGTGCCGGTGGGCGAGGATCAGCTGCCCATGTTGGAGCAGACCAACGAGATAGTGCGCCGCTTCAACTCTCTGGTTGGCAAGGAGGTGCTGACCGAGTGCCAGCCCATTCTGAGCGACACCGGCCGCCTGCCCGGCATCGACGGCAAGGCCAAGATGTCCAAGTCCCTCGGCAACACCATAGAGCTCGGCATGTCGAGCGATGAGATCAAGCAGGCGGTGTTCGCCATGTATACCGACCCCAACCACCTCAAGGTGAGCGATCCGGGTCAGGTGAAGGGCAATACGGTGTTCGCCTATCTGGATGCCTTCCACCCCGACAAGGCACTGGTGGCCGAGATGAAGGCCCACTACCAGCGCGGCGGGCTGGGGGACATGCGCTGCAAGCAGGTGCTCAACGACTGCCTGCAGACCCTGCTCGCCCCGATGCGGGAACGGCGCAAGGCGGCCATCGCCGACAAGCGCCAGCTGCTGCGCCTGTTGCAGCAGGGTACCGAGCAGGCGCGCACCCTGACCGACGAGGTGCTGGCCGAGGTGAAGGGGGCAATGGGGCTCGACTACTTCACCGGATTGAACTGATCCGCCCCGCGCTGCGCCGGGCTGCCGAGCGCATCCGCGCCGTAGCGCTCGAACGCCAGCCGGTGCAACAGCCCCTTGAACCAGCCGATCGCCTCGTCGTGGGCGGTGAGCGGGTGGCCCGCCATCAGATAGACGATGGGGATGGCGGGGTCCAGCTGGTGCAGACGCAGTGGATAGTAGCGGCAGAAGTGGCGCCCGATCATCTCGGGCACCACCACCAGATAGCGGCCGGTGGCCATCAGCGGCGGCACCGCCATAAAGCTCGGTAACCGGACACCCAATTCCCGCTCCACCCCGAAGCGGGCCAGCCAGAGATCCACCATGGCCTGGCTGTGACCCCAGCTGGAGGTGTGGATATGGGGCCGGCTGACCAGATCGTCCGGCCCCAGCACGTCCGGCAGCTCGCTGCCAAGGGGCGACAGACACACCAGCGGGTTGTTGAACCAGGGTTCGCGCCACAGCCGGGGCGAGAGGTGGTTGGCATCGGCGAAACCGATCACCAGATCCAGCTCCCCCTTCTCCAGCTCCCGCTCATAGTCGCTGTCCGCCAGCTCGCACACCTCCAGCCGGCAGTGCGGGGCATGCCGGTGCAACCGCTCCACCAGCGCCGGCACCAGGCCATGCTCTACCGAACCCGGGGTGGCGATGCGAAAGATCCGCCGCGCACTGGCGGGGTCGAACCCCTTGGCCTGCCGCAACCCCTGCTCCAACATGGCCAGCGCCTGGCGCACCGGGCCGGCCAGTGCCTTGGCGCGCTCGGTCGGCATCATCTCGCGCCGGCTCATCACGAACAGGGGGTCGTCCAGCGCCGTTCGCAGCCGCCCCAGCGCATGACTGACGGTGGACTGGGAGAGGTGCAGCCGCTCGGCGGCACGGGTGACGTTGCGCTCCTGCATCAGCATGTCGAACACGGTGAGCAGGTTGAGGTCGAGGCGGGAAAGGGGCAGTTCCATCGATATTGACCATGGTTGAATGACGACAATTCATTTTTGGCATAGTAGCAGATTGCATAGAATGCGCAGGCGAATTACATCGGAGATTAAAATGCGTAGCTATCTGTTGTTGCTGGCGATTGGCCTGTTGTGGGGCTCCCAGTTCATTTTCATGCATCAGGCCGTCACCGAATTGCCTCCCATCATGGTGGCAGCCGGTCGCGCCTTGTGTGGCAGCCTGACCCTGGGTCTGCTCTGCCTGTTCATGCGTCTCAAGAGCGAGCACACCCCGTGGCGTACCTACATGCTGATCGCCCTGCTCGATGCCACCCTGCCCTTCATCATGGTGGCCTGGGGTCAACAGTATGTGGATAGCGCCATCGCCGCCGTGGTAATGGGTTGTATCCCGTTTGTCACCATCCTGATGGCACCCTTGTTGGTTTCCGGTGAAAAAATCACCAAGGGCGGTCTCGTCTCCGTGATCATCGGCTTCGTCGGCGTACTGGTGCTGTTCTGGCCGAAACTGGCCAGCGGGATGAATGCCGGCCTGCTCGGCGCCATGGCCATCCTGTTCGGTGCCAGCTGCTTCGCCATCGGCCTGCTGATGATCAAGCGCTTCGCCAAGGACCACCCGGTGGTCGTGGCACGCAACATCCTGATCTCCTCGGCCATCCAGCTGCTGCTGGCCGCACCGTTCGTCACCGATCTGAGCGCGCTCACCCTGCCGAGCCAGCAGGCCATCGGCGCCGTCGCGGTGCTCGGGGTGTTCTGTACCGGTCTGGTCTACTTCCTCTACATGGCGCTGATCCAGAAGGCGGGCCCGACCTTCGCCTCCTTCAGCAACTACCTGGTGCCGCTGTTCGGCGTCATGCTGGGTGCCCTGTTCCTCGGCGAGCAGATCCAGTCCACCACCGGCGTGGCACTGGCCCTGATCCTGGGCTCGGTCGCCCTCAACCAATGGGCCCAGCAGCGCCGCGTCCAGCGGGAGGCTGCCCTATGTCAGGCATCCTGACCACGCTCTGCGGCGGCCTGGTGGTGATCGCCGGCTGGCAGTATCGCCGGCGGCTGGTGGGTCTGCTCGGGCTGTTGATGGTGCTGCTGCCCTGGTTCTTCGACAGCAAGCTGCAAGCCATGCTGAGCTATGCGTTGAGCGCCTGACGTCTGTTTCTGAATGTGTGACGAGAGTGTATCTCTCCTGTTTTTGGGACCGTTTTAAAAAAACCTCCGATTTGTCCCCTCTACCGGCGCTCTGCGCCGGTTTTTTTATGCCCGCCTGGCGGCCTTGCCGTCCCATCACGCCAGATAGCGATAACTCAGTCGCTCGTTCTTGCGCGGACCTGTGATCTGCCAGCCGAGCAGAAAACCGCCCTCGGTCGGCGTCAGCTCGGCGCTGTAGTGATCCTGGCCACACAGATGGGGTTCGGCGGTGAGCCAGCGACCATCCGTCTGAGGCAGCAGCTCGAACAGCACCACCGGCTGTTCATAGCGCAGATGAGAGAGCCGGATCCCCTGCTCGCCGCGCTGCCACCAGAAGCGATTGTGCATGGTCAGCACCCGGCCATGGGGCGTGGTATAGCGACCCGTCTCGACAAACAACCAGCCGCCCTGGTGATCGGTCACCGCCACCTCCCCCTCGCCGCTGCCACTCCAGTCGGTGGCGGAGCCTGCCCCGTTGCTCGCGCTAAAGGCAAATGCTCCGATCTGTGGCAACTGGTGCCATAAACGCTGGATCACGGCTTCCTTCTCGGCCATCATAGCCCCCTTCAAAATTGACAACTGACGACAAATCAACCACATGAACTACTTGATAGGGGTTACCCTGCTCTGGTCATTCTCCTTCAGCCTGATCGGGGTCTATCTCGCCGGCCAGGTGGATGCCTACTTCTCGGTGCTGACCCGCATCGTGCTCGCCAGCCTGGTGTTCCTGCCCTTCCTGCGCCGCCGCTGGCTGCGGCCCGACCTGGTGGCCAAGCTGATGGCCCTCGGCGCCACCCAGCTCGGCATCATGTATCTGTTCTATTACCACTCCTTCCTGCTGCTGACGGTGCCGGAAGTGCTGGTGTTCACCATCTTCACCCCCATCTATGTCACCCTGATCCACGATCTGCTGGAGCGGCGCTTCAAGCCGGTCTATCTGTGGGGAGCACTGCTGGCGGTGCTGGGGGCGGCCGTCATCCGCTTCGACGGGCTGACCGAAAGCTACGTGCTGGGCTTCCTGGTGGTGCAGGGTGCCAACGTCTGCTTCGCCCTGGGTCAGGTGGGCTACAAGGTACTGCTGGCACGGGAGGAACAGCAACCGCCGCAACTGGCGGTGTTTGGCTGCTTCTATCTGGGTGCCCTGGCTGTGGCCCTGCCCGCCTGGTGGCTGCTCGGCACGCCGCAATACCCCACCAGCGCCCTGCAGTGGGGCATATTGCTGTGGCTGGGGATAGGTGCCTCGGGCCTTGGTTACTTCCTGTGGAACAAGGGGGCGACCCAGGTCAGCAGCGGCGTGCTGGCAATCATGAACAACGCCCTGATCCCGGCAGGTCTTCTGGTCAACCTAGTGCTGTGGGGCAAGGATACCGACCTGCTCAGGCTCAGCCTGGGCGGCCTGCTGATGCTGGCCTCCCTCTGGGTGTGCCAGCGTCATGGGGTAAGTGAGCGCTGACTAAAAATCAGCCGACGACTGTGTTGTGCTCCCGTCTGGCCTGACCGTGACAGGTGGCCAGCCGGGCCAGCAGGTGATCGATCTGTTCGCCGGCCTGACTCTGCACCAGCCCGATGCTGACGGTCACCGGCCGCTGCGGCAGCAGGCTGGCATCGGCGATCTCCATCCGCAGTCGCTCGGCAATCTCGAGGCCGCTCAGCCGGTCGGTCTGGGAGAGCATCAGGATGAAACCGTCTTCGTCCCAGCGGGCGAAGGGGTCTTCCCGCCGCAGTTCATGGCGCACGATGCGGGCCAGCTTGGCCAGCATGGCGTCGCAGGCTGCCTCGCCAAACAGCTGCTGGATCTTGGCTCTGTGATCGACGGTGAATTGCAGCAGGCTGAAGCTGCCGCTCGCGCTGGCCAGCCGCTCATCGAGCAGCTGTTCGAAGCGGCTGCGGCTCTCCAGCCCGGTGAGGGGATCGGTACCGTGCCGCTCCTCCACCTGTACCGCCTGCGGTTCGAGCAGACGCACCACCCCCAGCACCTGGCCGTGGACATCGCGCCTGGCCCGCTCTTCCAGCCGGACATAGTGGCCATCGTGATGCAGGATGCGGTATTCGAGCCGGATCTGGGCCACCCGCCCGCTCTGGCAGGCCAGCTGCGCCTCCTGCAGGCTCCCCAGGTCGTC
Organism: Aeromonas sp. 600276; assembly: GCF_049175815.1. NCBI lineage: Bacteria > Pseudomonadati > Pseudomonadota > Gammaproteobacteria > Aeromonadales > Aeromonadaceae > Aeromonas > Aeromonas sp. 600276. The sequence goes on from NZ_JAAKVU010000016.1 coordinate 36,883, forward strand.
GGGGTGCACCCGCTCCAGCCAGCCGAGGTCGTCCAGACCAGCTTCGTTCAATCCCAGCAGCCGCAGACAGGAGAGATCCCGCTGCACGCCCTGCTGCGGACTCCAGCTCCAGAGCCCTGCCTCCAGCAAGGCGATGGCATCCGCCATCAGCGCCAGATCAAACCGGGTAATTGCCTCCCTGAGGGGAGCCTTGAGCATGTCCATCGAGCGCCTCGACACCGAATCTGAAGACCTTCTCAATAAGTAACATTGGCTCTCGCGCCGAGCAACAGGGTCAGCTCGCTTTTCCTTGATAGCCGTTCATCAGGGCCTGCCAGTTCTCCGGTACGAAGTAAAAACTGGTATGCAGCTGGGACTCCTTGTTGAAGGAGCGCAGCAAGCGTTCCAGGTTGGCCTGTTGCCAGTTGCCGGGCGAGCGGATGGCCCCCTTGTCGAAGTCGATCACCCACACCTTGCCCTCCTTGTCGAGCAACAGGTTGTGGCTGTTGAGATCGGCGTGATAGACCCCGGCGTCGTGCAACCGGCGCACCGTCTGGCCCACCTTGTGCCACACCTCACCGGCGATCGGCCCCTGCTTGAGCAGGGCGACCAGATCCTTGGCACCGCGAATGCGCTCGATCAGGATGTCGGCCCGATAGAAGGGGCCCTGCTTGGCCATCCGGGCGGCAAACGGGCGCGGCACCGGCAACCCCTGGGCGCTCAACTTGGCCAGCAGCGTGTATTCGGCCATGGCCCGGCTAGACTCCACTCCCTCGAACCAGAAGCGATCCCGCACCACCTTGCCCACCATGCCGCCGCGATAGTAGTGACGCAGCACCAGGTGGCGGGATTCATCCTTCACGAACCAGGTCACGCCGCGGCCGATGGAGGTACCCACCACCTGCCGGTTGTTCTGCCACCAGGCCGGATCAAACAGCTCGGGAGAAGGGTCGCGAAACGCCCCTTCGGCATACCAGCAGATCTGGTTGTGTTCGGTCTGAATTTGCATCTTGGTCATTCCGGTCGGTCATCGCTACGGGTTGGCGCTCAGGGCCAGGGCAACAGGGGCCCGGTGGGGCCGGCTGCCAGTCGTGCGCAATTTTACAATCCACAGGGGAGTTTGCATAATGCCATCCATCCATTTTGCCATCGTTGCGCCACATCATGCCGCTGTTCCAAACGCCGCCCTCCTCCATCTGCATCCTGCGGCTCTCCGCCATCGGGGATTGCTGCCACGCGCTGGCGCTGGTGCGCGTCATCCAGCGTGCCTGGCCCCAGACCCGCATCACCTGGATCACCGGCAAGATTGAGGCGACCCTGTTTGCCGATCTGCCCGGGGTCGAGGTCATCCCCTTCGACAAGAGCAAGGGCTGGCGCGGCTATCGCGAGCTCTGGCAGGCCCTCAAGGGGCGCAGGTTCGATGCCCTGCTCCATCTGCAGGCCGCCATGCGGGCCAGCATCGCCACCCTCGGCATCAAGGCCAAGGTCAAGCTCGGGTTTGATCGGGAGCGGGCCAGCGACGGCCAGTGGCTGTTCACCAACCACAAGGTGCCATCCCCCGCCTCACCCCACGTGCTGGACGGTTTCCTCGCCTTCGCCACAGAGCTCGGCATCCAGGATCTGACCCCGGACTGGCAACTGCCCATCAGCGCCGAGCACCAGGCCTGGGCGAAGGAGAAGATCGGCGGCAAGCCGACCCTGCTCATCTGCGCCGCCGCCAGCAAGGCCTTCAAGAACTGGACTGCCGCCGGCTATGCCGCACTGGCGGATCACGCCGCCAGCAAGGGGTTTCAGGTCTATCTGTGTGGCGGGCCGGCCAAGCTGGAACAGGATCTGGCCGCCAATATTCAGCGCTTAAGCCACAGCAAGCCGGTGGATCTGGTGGGGCAGACCAACCTCAAGCAACTGCTGGCGCTGATCAAGGAGGCCAGCCTGGTGCTGGCTCCCGATACCGGCCCGGCTCACATGGCCACCCTGGTGGGTACACCGGTGCTCGGCCTCTATGCCCATCACAACCCGGATCGTACCGGCCCCTATCTGTGCCGCGACTACGCGGTCAGCGTCTATCAGGAGCTGATTGAGCAGGAGACCGGCAAGCCGCTGGCCGAGCTTGGCTGGCGCACCCGCCTCAAGGATCCGGACGCCATGGGCAAAATCACCAGCGAACGGGTCATCGCCGCCTTCGACCGGCTCTGCGCCGAGCGCCAACTGCCGCACTGATGATGCGCGCAACTCGGAAATCCCGAAGCCAGCGGCAGGGATAATCTGCTGGCCCGCCCCGGCAACGGCAGGCAGAATGAGGGCTGATGTGGGTTACGCTCCCGCAGCAAGCTACGAATACTTTGATCGGCTGGAATATGATTCCGGCCGTTTTTTTATCCGCCACCTTCTGTTAAAATTCGCCGCCTTTACATCCCTCTTCTTCAAGAATTTTCCGCGTTTCGGATTTGGCTGTCTCCCTTTCGGGCACAAGACGGCGGCCTCTGCTACAACCAAAACACGGGTTTAGATTAAAGGTACAGACATGGCGCAACAAGGCACTCTCTATATCATCTCCTCCCCGAGCGGAGCGGGTAAATCCAGCCTGCTCAATGCCTTGCTGACCCAGCACAACAGCGCAGGCAAGATGCAGCTGTCGGTCTCCCACACCACCCGCGCCACCCGTCCCGGTGAAGAACACGGGGTGCACTACCACTTCGTCAAGGTGGAAGAGTTCAAGGCGCTGATCGAGCGTGGCGACTTTCTGGAGTGGGCCGAGGTGTTCGGCAACTACTACGGCACCTCCCGCGCCGCCATCGAAGCCTGCCTGGCGCAGGGCATCGACGTCTTCCTCGACATCGACTGGCAGGGTGCCCGCCAGATCCGCGAGCAGATGCCGACCAAGTCCATCTTCATCCTGCCCCCCAGCCGCGAAGAGCTGGAGCGCCGCCTGATCGGCCGCGGCCAGGACAGTGCCGAGGTGATCAAGGGCCGGATGGATAAAGCCATTGCCGAAATGGTGCACTACGACGAGTATGACTATGTCATCATCAACGAAGACTTTGAGCAGGCGCTGTTCCAGCTCAGGGCCATCATCGAGTGCCAACGGCTGGAATTGCGCCAGCAGCAGCAGGCCCAACAAAACTTGCTGCAACAGCTACTGGCAGAATAGGCCAAAAACAAGTAAACTTTTGCGTCATTTTTAAACACCGCTTTTTTAAACCGAGAAAGCCCAAACACTGGAGTCCTGCATGGCACGCGTTACTGTAGAAGATGCTGTAAAACAGGTAGGTAACCGTTTTGACCTGGTGCTGGTCGCCGCACGCCGCGCCCGTCAAATCGCGGTTCAAGGCAAAGATCCCCTGGTTGACGAAGAGAACGACAAGCCGACCGTGATCGCCCTGCGTGAGATCGAACTGGGTCTGGTGAACAACCAGGTGATGGACACCCAGGACCGTTACGAGCAGCAAGAGCAGGAAGCCGCCGAGCTGGCTGCCGTTGCTGCCATCGCCGAAGGCCGCGGTTAAGTCAGCTGTTTCCTATAGTCGGCGCCCGCCCGGGTGCCGACTGTTCTCCCCCATTTACAACCGCTCGAAAACCTCGCAAACTCAGGACTATACCCTCTATATCCACGGATTGCCGTTTCACCGCTGCGGGGACTGTCTTGTATTTATTTGAAAATCTTAAAGAAATAGCCAGTTCCTACCTGCCACCCGAGCAGGTGGAGAAGCTCAGGCAAGCCTATGTGGTGGCCCGTGATGCTCACCAGGGACAGATGCGTTCCAGCGGCGAGCCCTACATCACCCACCCGGTTGCCGTTGCCCGCATTCTCGGCGACATGCGCCTCGATCATGAAACCCTGATGGCCGCCGTGCTGCACGACGTCATCGAAGATACTCCTGTCACCAAGGCCGACCTGGCCGAACTGTTTGGCGATGCCGTTGCCGAGCTGGTATCAGGCGTCTCCAAGCTCGACAAGCTGAAGTTTCGCGATCGCAAGGAGGCCCAGGCAGAGAACTTCCGCAAGATGGTGATGGCCATGACCCAAGATATCCGGGTCATCCTGATCAAGCTGGCCGACCGCACCCACAACATGCGCACCCTGGGCTCCCTGCGCCCGGACAAACGCCGCCGCATCGCCCGGGAAACCCTCGAGATCTTCGCCCCCATCGCCAACCGCCTCGGTATTCACACCATGAAGAACGAGCTGGAAGAACTGGGCTTCGAGGCGCTCTACCCCATGCGCTCGCGGGTGTTGCGCGAATCGGTACGGCGCGCCCGCGGCAACCGCCGCGAGATCATCGACTCCATCCAGAGCGAGATTGAAGGCCGGCTGCGTGAGGCTGGCATCGAATCCCAGGTCAGCGGCCGCGAGAAGAACCTGTTCTCCATCTACAACAAGATGGAGAAAAAAGAGCTGCAATTTCATGAGGTAATGGATATCTACGCCTTTCGTGTGAGGGTGAAGGACATAGATACCTGTTACCGGGTGCTGGGCCAGATGCACAGCCTCTACAAGCCCCGCCCCGGCCGCTTCAAGGATTACATCGCCATCCCCAAGACCAACGGCTACCAGTCGCTGCACACCTCGCTGGTGGGGCCGCACGGGGTGCCGGTGGAAGTGCAGATCCGCACCGAATTCATGGACCAGATGGCCGACAAGGGCGTCGCCGCCCACTGGGCCTACAAGCAGGATGGCGACAGCTCGGGCACTACGGCCCAGATCCGCGCCCAGCGCTGGATGCAGAGCCTGCTCGAGCTGCAGCAGAGCGCCGGCAGCTCCTTTGAATTCATCGAGGGGGTCAAGACCGACCTCTTCCCCGACGAGATCTACGTGTTCACGCCGGAAGGGCGCATCATGGAGCTGCCCGCCGGGGCCACCCCGGTGGACTTCGCCTACACGGTGCACACCGACATCGGCCACGCCTGCGTCGGTTCGCGGGTCGACCGCCACCCCTATCCGCTGAGCAGCCCGCTGCACTCCGGCCAGACAGTGGAGATCATCACGGCACCGGGGGCCCGCCCGAACGCGGCCTGGCTCAACTTCGTGGTGACCACCAAGGCCCGCTCCAAGATCCGCCAGTTCCTCAAGAACCTGCGCACCGAAGAGTCGGTAGTACTGGGTCGCCGCCTGCTCAACCATGCACTCGGCGCCAAGAACATCGAAGACATCCCCGAGCCTCGCATCAAGCAGGTGCTGGCCGACACCAAGCACGAAAACCTGCAGGGCCTGCTGGCCGACGTGGGCCTTGGCAACGCCATGAGCGTCATGGTGGCGCGCCGCATGCTGGGGGATGAGCTGCCGCCGGAAGAACAGCCCAAGTCCAGCAGCAAGAAGATGCCGATCAAGGGTGCCGACGGCATGCTGGTCACCTTCGCCAACTGCTGTCGCCCGATCCCGGGGGACGCCATCATAGCCCACATCAGCCCGGGCAAGGGGCTGGTGATCCACCAGGAAGCCTGCCGCAACATCAAGGGCTACAGCAAGGAACCGGACAAGTACCTGCCGGTACAGTGGGAAGTCGACAAGGAGCAGGAACAGGAGTTCCGCACCGGCATCAGCATCGAGATCGTCAACCACCAGGGTGCCCTGGCTGAGCTGGCCAACGTGATTGCCGCCACCGGCGCCAACATTCACGCCATCAGCACCGAAGAGAAGGATGGCCGGGTCTATCTGGTCACCCTGCTCATCACCACCAAGAGCCGGATCCACCTCGCCAACATCATGCGCAAGATCCGGGTGATGCCGAACGTGCTCAAGGTGAGCCGGCAGAAAAACTGAACACAGGCGGCGCAAGCCGCCTGCTGCTTTTCAAGAGACATGCTGGCCCGGCGCCGGCCCGATTTGACCCTGTGCATGCAAGCGATGCGCGCACCTGCCTCACCCGATAGAAACTGACATGACACCTGAACGCTTCAAACGAATTTCCGACATGCTGGCCCAGCGCCAGCTCGATCTGACCGTCTGCATGGAAGAGGTCCACAAGCCGCACAACCTGGCCGCCATCGTGCGCACCGCCGATGCCATCGGCATCCATCGGGTGCACGCGGTCTGGCCCAAAACCTGGATCCACAAGCGCAAGGGTACCGCCCGCGGCAGCCAGAACTGGGTGGACGTGAAGCTGCACCCGGACATCGGCAGCGCGGTGGCCGAGCTCAAGGCCTCCGGCATGCAGATCCTGGCGACCCACCTCTCCGACAGCTCGGTGGATTTTCGCGCCATCGACTACACCAAGCCCACCGCCATCCTGGTGGGCCAGGAGAAGCACGGTATCGGCGAAGAGGCGCTGGCCCTGGCCGATCACCATATCGTCATCCCCATGGTGGGCATGGTGCAGTCCCTCAACGTCTCGGTGGCCGCCGCCGCCATCCTCTACGAGGCCCAGCGCCAACGCGAGCTGGCCGGCTGTTATCAACGCGGCTGCCCCTTAAGTCTGGAAGAGCAGAACAGCATACTGTTCGAGGGGGGCTATCCCGTCTATGCCCAGCTCTGCAAGGAGAAGGAGATGCCCTATCCCCAGCTCGGCCCGGCCGGTGAGATCCTGGCTGACGAGCAGTGGTGGCAGCAGATGCAGCTGACCCGCAAAGGCTGGGCAGCACAGCAAGATGAGCAATTACAGGAGCAATAATAATGAATAGTCCCTTTGGCAGCTGGCTGGAGTCCCAGGTAATACGGGATCATCTCAGCAACCCCAATATCGAGGCGGGCGACTACAGCTACTACTCCGGCTACTACCATGGCAAGACGTTCGAGGATCACTGCGTACGCTATCTGCTGGGTGACGGCTCGACCCGGGAGACCTGGGAGAGCGGCATCTGGGGCGAGGTGGATCGCCTGCTCATCGGCAAGTTCTGCTCCATCGGCTCGGGTGCCACCTTCCTGCTGGCCGGCAATCAGGGCCATCGCATGGAGTGGGTATCCACCTTCCCGTTCGATCCGGGCACCTTTGGCGAGGGGGTACAGAGCGGCTTCCAGCGCAAGGGGGATACCCGGGTCGGCAATGATGTCTGGATCGGCTCGGAAGCCATGATCATGCCCGGCATCACCATAGGCGATGGCGCCGTTATCGCCACCCGCGCCGTGGTCACCCGGGATGTGGAGCCCTACACCATAGTCGGCGGCAACCCGGCCAAGCCGATCCGTCGCCGCTTCGGCGATGAGCAGATTGCCCTGCTGCAAGAGATGCGGTGGTGGGACTGGCCGCTGCCGCGCCTGCAGGCGGCCATGCCGCTGCTCTGCTCGGGCGACATCGAGGGGCTTTACCAGCACTGGCAGCAAGAGTCGGCATCATGAAGCTGATGCCGCCCGCCCTGCTGGCCCTGACCCTGTTTTCTGCCGGAGCCCTCGCCGTGAACAATCCCTACCAGCTGACGCCGGAAACCGACGTCGCCACCCTCCATCAGCAGACGCTGCCCGACTTCTGGCGCCAGCACGCCGTCGAGGGCGCCTTCAAGGGCAAAGACGGGGTCACCATCCGCTATGCCGCCCTGCGCCAGGCCAAGGTCGATCGCGCCATCCTCATCGTCAACGGCAGGGTCGAAAGCTACCTCAAGTATCAGGAGCTGGCCTGGGATCTGTGGCGTCAGGGCTACAGCCTCTACCTCATCGACCACCGCGGCCAGGGCTTGTCCGATCGGCTGCTGGCCGACCCGGAGAAGGGATATGTCGACCAGTTCGACGATTATGTGCTCGATCTCAAGCAGTTTCATGACGAGGTGATCGCCCAGGACCAGCCCGCCAAGCTGTTCCTGCTGGCCCACTCCATGGGCGGCGCCATCTCGGCCCGCTATCTGGAGCGCTGGCCCGGTGACATCGAGGCGGCCGTGCTCTCCTCCCCCATGATGGGCATCAACCTGGGCGGCCTGCCCAAGTGGCTGGCCAAGGGGCTGGCGGCCACCATAGGCACGGTCGGCGGCTGGCTGGGCGAGCCTCCCTACGGCCCGGGTCAGGGCCCGTACGAGAGCCACGACTTTGCCGACAATGGTCTGAGCCACAGCGAAGCCCGTTATCAGGCCTTCCGCGAACTCTATGAGCAGCGCCCGCAGATCAAGCTGGGAGGCGCCACCGCCCACTGGATCTATCAGGGGCTGACGGGAGCGGACGCCGCCGTGGCCGAGGCCGGCGCCATCAAGACGCCGCTGCTGCTGCTGCAGGCCGGCGACGACGGCGTGGTGGACAACGCCGCGCAGGACGCCTTCTGCGCACTCGCTCGCTGCGAAGGGGGCAAGCCGCTGCGCATCGAAGGGGCCTGGCACGAGCTGTTCATGGAGGCCGATCCCCAGCGCCAGGCCGCGCTCAACGCCACCCTGGCCTTCTTCGCGCGCTACTGACGGCTGGTTATTTTTTGTATCCCTAAATAAATGGGGTCACGGGAGCGGTTGCTGTAAACTGCTCCCGCTTTCATTCGTAACCCCGAGGTGATGATGTATAAGGTCGTTGTATCTGATCTCGATGGCACCCTGCTCAACGGGCAGCACCAGATCTCCCCCCGCACCCGCGATACCCTGCACCGACTGGTGGATCAGGGGGTCAAGTTCGTGGTGGCCACCGGCCGTCACCATGTGGATGTGCGCAGCATCCGCGACACGCTCGGGCTCGACATCTATCTCATCACCTCCAATGGCGCCGTGGTGCACGACAAGCAGGATCAACTGATCTTCAACCAGGCCCTGCCGGACAGCGTGGCGGCCGAGCTGATCGCGCTGGAGCGCGACCCCTCCATCCATATCAACCTCTACTACGGCGACGAGTGGCTGGTAGAAGAGGAGATGCCCTGGCTGCTGCAGTTCCATCATGAATCCGGCTTCAGCTACCGCCTGACCGATCTCGCCAGCCACCCGCTGGACAAGGTCAACAAGGTGTTTTACATCGGCGAGCACGAGAAGCTGCTGCAGATCGAGACAGAGCTGAACCAGCGTTATGGTGATCGGCTCAACGTCACCTTCTCCCTGCCGGACTGCCTCGAGGTGATGCACGCCGGGGTGCACAAGGGCAATGCGGTGCGCGCCGTGCTGGAGCAGCACGGGCTGGAGATGTCCCAGGCAGTGGCCTTCGGCGACGGTATGAACGACTTCGAGATGCTGAGCATGGTCGGCCGCGGCGTGGTGATGGGCAATGCCCACGACCGGCTCAAGCTGGCGCTGGCCAACCACGAGCAGACCCTGAGCTCCGACGAAGACGGCGTCGCCGTCTATCTGGAGCAGCTATTCGCCCTGCAGGGCGTCGACGTCGCCTGAGACAAGGCGCCATGAGCCACGCTGCGGCTCATGGCGTGCTCCCGCCCGGATAACCTTCCGAACGAGCAGGCCGGCAACCCCTCAGGTGGCCGGCTTGAACTGCTCCTTGTCGAGCTGGTGCTTCTTCATGCGCAGGTAGAGCTTCTTGCGCGGGATGCCGAGGTACTGGGCGGCGTCGGTCACCCGGCCGGAGAAGAGAAACAGGGTATCCTCGATCACCCGTCGCTCGAACTCCTCCACCAGATCGTCCAGCGGCTCCTTGCCGCTGGCCAGCGGCATGGCCCGCTCCGCACCGGCCAGCTTGACGATCCCCACCGCATAGAGCTCGGCCACGTTGCGCAGTTCACGCAGATTGCCGGGCCACTGATGCCGCTTGAGCGTCTCTAGATAGGCGCGATCCACCGCCGGCACCGGCCGGCCGATGCGCTTGCAGCCCTGTCGCAGAAAGGCCCGGAACAGGGGAATGATGTCGCAGCTGCGCTCCACCAGCCGCGGCAGCCTGAGCCGCACCTGGGAGAGGAAGTAGTAGAGCTCAGGCATCAGCTGCTGGCGCTCCACCAGCGCCTCCGGCGACTCCTCGAACAGCGCTATGGTGCGCAGCGACTTGCCTCCCTTGCGCTCCTGATCCAGCAGGTGGTTGCCGAGCCAGCGCTGGCAGTCGGCGCTCAGGCGGGCCGGGGATTGCAGCACCAGGGTGCCCTGATCGGCCTGCGCCAGGCTGGCCTGCACCTCGGCCAGGCTGGGTGCCGACCCGCAGTCGTGCAGCTGGAAGGCCTGCTCTCGCCGGGCGCTGATCCTGTGCAGCAGCCGGGCCAGGGTGTGGCGGCCAGAGCCGGCCGGCCCCTCCAGCAGCAGATCCTTGTCGGTCTGCGCCAGCTGGTTGAGCTGGCCGCGGATCGCCACTATCTGCGGGCTGGTACCGATCAATTCGTCATCCACCGTCGCCTGGATCTCGCTGCGGCGCGCCAGCACGGCGCTGCGCTGCTGGCAGGCCCGCTCCAGCAGGCCCAGCAAATCCTGGGGATGAAGCGGTTTCTCCAGAAAGTCGAACGCCCCCTGTTTCACCGCCTTCACCGCCAGCGGGATGTCGCCATGGCCGGTGATCATGATGACCGGGATCTCGGCATCTATCTCGTGCACCCGGGCCAACAGCTCCATGCCGTTCATGGCGGGCATGTAGATGTCAGAGACCAGCACCCCGGGCCACTGGCCGGCCAGCAGCTCCAGCGCCTCGTGGGGGGAGGTGGTCGCCCTCGGCTGGTAGCCGGAGAGCCGCAACAGGTGGCAATAGGACTCCAGCACGTCCTCGTCATCGTCCACCAGCAGCACGTTGGCGGGACGGTTAGCGGGCAACAGCATAGATGGCACTCTCCTCGTTCTGATGGGCGATCGACCCGGCAGGGTCGACCGCCGCCAATTCCACTATCACCATGGCGCCGCCAGTCAGCGCCGAGCCCAGCATGATCTCGCCACCGCAGCGGGCCAGCAGGGAGCGGCAGATGGTCAGCCCCAGTCCCAACCCGACCTCCTTGGAGGTGGTGAAGGGGGTGAACAACCTGGGCAGGATCGCCTCGCCGAAGCCGGCACCGCTGTCGACCACCGCCAGCCGCAGCCGGGCCTCACTTCGTTCCAGCAACTGCAGCCGGATCTCGCGCCGCGCCAGCCCGGCCACCGCGTCCAACCCGTTTACCAGCAGGTTCACCAGCACCTGCTCCAGCAGCACGGGGTCGGTCTCGAGCCAGAGCCCCTCCGGCAACTCGTTGCAGAGGGTGCAGCCATCGCGTTTCGCCCGCGTCTCCAGCAGCAACATGGCCTGTTCGGCCAGCGCCCCCAGCTCGAGCCGGACCCGCACCTCCTCCGCCGGCGACTTGCGGGCGAAATGGCGCAGCGCATTGATGATGCGGCTCATGCGCCGCCCCAGCTTGTCGAGCTTGCCCAGGTCCTGGTCCAGCGCCTGCAGCTGACCGGCGGCGAGGGCCGCCCGGCTGGTGTAGAGGTAGGTCATCATCGCCGACAGCGGCTGGTTCAGCTCGTGGGCCAGGCTGGTCATCGCCTGCCCCACCACCGCCATCTTGGCCGCCTGGATCAGCTCATCCTGGGTCTGCAACAGGGTGCGCTCCGCCTGCTGGCGCTGCACCACTTCCTCCGCCAGCAGCCGGTTGTTCTCGGTCAGCTCGCGGGTACGCTCCGCCACCCGCAGGCCGAGCTCCCTGGCCGTCAGCTCCTGGCGGGTGACATCCGTGATGGTGATGATGAATCTGTACCCGCGCCCCTGTTCGAAGCGGCGCAGGTTGAGATGCAGGAAACGGGGCGTCTCGTCCTGATCGCAGGCCAGGGTGCACTCGCTGTGGCCGAGCCGGTGCAGCGGCTGGTCCGCCCCGAACTGCTCCGCCAGCATCGCCCTCGCCGCTGCCGGAAAGGCCTGCCACAACGGCCGGCCCGGCTCGATGCCGGTCTGCCGGAACAGGGTGAGCGCGCTCGGGTTGACCGACTCTATGGTGCCATCAGGATGGCAGGTGATGAGGCAGGCCTGGGTGTTATTGATGAGGTTGAGGGCATTGGCCCGCTCCATCTGCTGCAACTGCTGGCTGAAGTGGCGCAGGCTGTCGCCCAGTCGGCCGATCTCGTCCCGGCCGCTGGTGCTGACCGGCACGTCCAGCCGGCCTGCCGCGACTCTGTCCAGCTCCTGCCCCAGCAGGTCGAGCCGCTTGATCAGCCGGCGGCCGATCAGCACCACCAGCACGAAGATGCTGAGCAGCAGGGTGAGCGCCAGCACCACCAGGATCACCAGCTTGCCGGTCGCCACCTGCTGGCTGCTGTCCTCCCCCAGCGCGCTGAGGGAGCGGTTGGCATCGCTCACCATCAGGCTGACCTTCTGGTGATAGCGCGACACGGCGTCGTCCAGCCGGGGGCGCAGGGCCGTCAGCTGCTGATGGGTCTGCACATCCGCCAGCAGCAGCCGGTGCAGCGGGCCATCCGGCTTCACCAGGGTGATGATGTCCTGCAGGATCTGGCGGTAGCTCACGGTCGAGGGGTACTCTGCTAGCCGCGAGGTCAGCTCGTCTATCTCGTCGATCTTGTAGCCGATGAACAGGAAGGCGCTCTCCAGATCCTGCTGATAACGCTGGGCGATCACCTCGCCGACCAGGGACTGCAGCTCGTTCTCCTTGAAGGTGAGATCCTGCAGGGCGGAGAACTCCTTGATGACGTTGCCAAACTCGCTCATGTCGTCCGGGCTTGCCACCATGCCGGTCAGGTGCCACTCCACCTCCTGCAGCAGAGGGGCGGCATCATCCACCAGATCCTGATGCAGCCAGTTGCTGCGCTTTTGCAGTTGCTGCAGGGTTTCGGCGTGCTCGATCTGCTGCTTGAGGTAGCGCCCGTGATCCGCCACCAGCGCGCTCAGCTCCCCGAACGCCTGGCGTTGCGAGGGTGTCTCCTGATCCCCCGGGGTGCCCAGCCGGTAGGCGCGCTGGATGTCCCGCAGGGTGGTCGACACCGAGTGGGAGAGGCGCTGGTACTGCACCGGATCCCGGGTATCGCGCAACTGGGCCAGCAACAGCAACAGGCGGGAACTGGCCCGCTCCAGCTGATAGGCGTTGTCGATGGCGGGCAGGCTCTCCTCCACGATGAGGTGGATCTGCCGGCCCAGCCGATCCCACATCACATAGGCGGCCATGCCCATGGCGCCGGTCAGGGCAGTGATGGCCACGAAGGCGAGGATGAGCCGCCGCCCCAGGCTGCGCGGCATGGCCAGCAGGTGCCCCAGCCGGCTCATGGCCTGGCCGCCTGTTCGACCAGCCGCTGCGCCTCGTTCAGGCGCGCCTCGGTCGCCTGGCGCCACTGGTGCATCACCCGCTCCGCCTGCGGATTGCCCTGCTCCCGGTCATAGAGGCCGTCAAACAGCGCCAGCAGAGCCGGATCCTGCGCCTCCTGCTCGCTCAGCGGCGGCGTGCTCGCCTTGGCGACGGCCTGCTCCAGCAGTGCAACCCGCCAGGGCTCGCCATGGGTATTCAACCCGTTGATCCCCTGCCAGGTCATCTTCAGCCTAGGCAGCTGCTGGGTGATGGTCTGCTCGAACAGGGCCTTGAGCAGGCCTGCCCGTCGATAGAGCAGCGCCTTGTCGGTGACGTAGCGGGTCTGTCTGGCCAGCCCGGGCTGGCTCAGGGTGGCCTTGGCCATGCCGGGAGTGGCGAGGATCCCCTGCCCCTTGTCGGAAAGCAGGTACTGGATGAAGAGGGCGCCACTGTGCGGATGGTCCGAGCGACGGGGTACCCCCAGGTAGGTCGGCAGGATCACCGAATCCGGCATGATGTTGAAGCCGACGTGATCGAAGCGGGCCTGGCTGGTGAGGGCGTAGCTGTCGATCACCGGGCCGGCCCCCGCCAGACCGCGACTGATGCCGTCGCTCACCCCGAAGCTGCGCGCCGTGATGGCCGACAGGTTGCCGCCCAGGCGCATCAGCAGGGCCCAGCCCTGCTGCCAGCCATATTGCTGCAGCACGCTCTCCACCATCATGTGGGTGGTGCCGGACTGGGAGGGTGAGCTCATCATCACGTGCCCCATGAAGAGTGGGGACGCCAGTTGCTGCCAGCTGGTGGGCTGCGGCAGCTGATATTTGGCCAGATAATGGCGGTTATACATGATGCCACTGCTGGAATAACCGACCACGGCCACTTTATTGCCCAGCCCCAGGGTATGGGGAGCGAGCCATTTGGGCGGCATAGTTTCATTTGGCAAAGCCGCCAACAAACCGGCTTTGTCCAGCGTGTTAAAAAAAGTCGGCGAAGAGGACATGATAATATCGACTTGCGGTGCATCGGCCTCCGTTAATAAGCGCAGGGAGGGAATGGTGCGCCGATAAATAACTTCGACCCGGATCCCGGGATATTGTTCGGCAAAGCCCTCGATCACCGCTTTGACCGGCGCCTCCGAAAACGAGGTAAGCACCGTCAGTGAAGCGGCCTGCAGGGTGCTGAATGGCAACAAAACGCTGCCCATGAACAGGGCCAGCCGGCGGCAAAAGAGGTGCATGACTATCGGTCGACTCGCGCGTTAATTCAGGAATATGTGCAGTACATCTAATATTCGGCACATGCCGTAATTTTTATTTACACGAGGATGAGCCAGTTCTGACTCATTATGCCTCGGCACGCGGCTATTGTTATTCATCGAATATCAATAGGACAGTTCAAATATGTCATTTTTGACTCATGGTTTTCCCATGATTGAGTCAGAGTTGACCCATATCCGGCTTTTTGCCGGCTGAATTTCTCCCTTCATATGATGGCAGCCGCTATCAGAGCTCCCTCTGAAACCATGCTGCCAAAATAGAAACGGAGAACCCCATGTTCAACTTCTTCAAGACGCGAGCCGACCTGCCGGTCATGGATGCCTCGCCCGATAAAATCCGCTCGATTTACCGCAAGTACCAGTGGCAGGTCTTCCTGGGGCTGGTACTGGGCTATGCCATGTTCTATGTCGTGCGCATGAGCCTCAACGTGGTCAAGAAACCCATGCTCGACTCCGGCGTGGTGACCCTGGAGGAGCTGGGGGTCATCGGCTCCGCCTTCCTGTTCACCTACGCCGTCGGCAAGTTCTCCAACGGCTTCCTCTCCGACTACGCCAACATAGGCCGCTTCATGTCGGTCTCGCTGGGGCTCTCGTCCATCTGCACCATCCTGATGGGCATGAACACCGCCACCTTCTTCCTGGTGCTGATGTGGGGCCTGAACGGCTGGTTCCAGTCCGTCGGTTCCGCCCCCTCCTGCGTCTCCATCTTCCAGTGGTTCTCCCCCAAGCAACGGGGCTCGGTCTACTCGGTCTGGGGTGGCTCGCGCAACATAGGGGAAGGCATCTCCTGGATCCTGACCGCCACCATCGTCAGCTACTTCGGCTGGAAGGCCGGCTTCATCGGCGCCGGCATCGCCTCCCTGATCGCCGCCCTGTGCATGTATCTGGTGCTGAAAGATCGCCCGCAGACCTATGCCCTGCCGGAGCCGGCCGTCGCCTTTGGTGAAGCCCCCGAGATCGCCAAGAAGGTGGATCCGGCCGAAATCCGCCGCGCCCAGCTGTTCGTGCTCAAGCAGCCCGTCGTCTGGCTCATCGCCGCCGCCTGCGCCTGCATGTACATGTCCCGCTACGCCATGAGCTCCTGGGCCGTGCTCTACCTGCAGGAGCAGAAGGGCTACAGCCTGATCGACGCCGGTTTCGCCATGTCGGCCTACCCCATCGCCGGCTTCCTCGGCGCCATCCTGGCCGGGATCATCTCCGACAAGGTATTCAACGCCAACCGCCACATCCCCACCCTGCTGTACGGGTTGGCCAACGTGGCCGGCATGTGCCTGATGTTCTGGGGCCCGCAGAGCCGCATGATGGATGCCGTCGCGCTGGCCCTGATCGGCTACGCCATCGGTGGTCTGGTGGTGTTCCTGGCCGGCCTGACCGCCTGCGACCTGATGCCCAAGACGGCGGTCGGTGCCGTGAAAGGCTTCATCGGCCTCTGCTCCTACATCGCCGCCTCCATCCAGGAGCTGGTCTCTGCGGCCCTGATCAAGACCAGCGAGATAGACGGCGTGACCCACTATGACTTCAGCAGTGCCCAGTACTTCTGGCTCGGAGCCTCCGTGGTCTCCATGCTGCTCGCCATGACGGTGTGGAACGCCAAAAAAGTCGTCAACTACTGATCCCCGTTCACCGGGACACGCCAAAAAACAATGCCAGTCAGTTGATGCTGACTGGCATTGGCAATCCGGGGTTACTTTCTTCGAAAGCGCTGGTTGTCGCCCCCATGGCACTGCCAGAGGATCAGGGGAGTACCATTGGCACTGCCATCCTTGGATACATCCAGACAGAGGTGGCTGCTGCGGCTGACCAGCCGATCCCGCTCCCAGCGCCACTGCTGATTGCTGCCGCCATGACAATCCCAGGCGATCACCCTGGCCCCGGTGTCGCGATCGCCGCCGGCCACATCCAGGCACTTGCCGCCGACCTTCACCGCCTTGCCATCCAGACGAAAGCGCTGGTTCTCTCCGCCGTTGCAGTCCCAAAGCTGCAACTGGTTGCCATTGCGCACGCCACCGGCAATGTCGAGGCATTTGCCATTGGCTGCCAGCAACTGGCCCCCCGACTCTTCTCGCTTGCGGGCTTCCTTCTTCTCCTGCTTGTGGTCGTAGTAGGCGGCAGCACCTATGGCACCGATCACCACGGCCCCCAGCAGAAAATCCGAAGAGTCCAGACTCTGGCACCCTCCCAGCGAAAGCGAGAGACAGGCGGCAATCAAAGGAGATGGACGCATCACTCAATCCCCCCGACCAGGAAGCTCTGATTGGCACCGCCATAGCACTCTGCCAAACGCAAGGGCGTATTCGGGGTATGACGCCGTCCCGCGACATCCAGACAACGGGAGGCCTTGTTGTTGAACAGCTTGTCCTCCCGCCACACCCACTGGGCGTGACCATCGCAGGGAGCCAGGATCAGTTCATTGCCGCTTCTGGCCTGCAGGCATGTCTCCTGCATCTTCAGCTCCCCCAGCGCCCACTCAAACGACCTGGTGTCTTTGCCACCGCACACCTGGGTGACGGCCTGCTGCCCGGCAACCCCGACACAGAAGCCGTTGTAGGTCAGCAAGAGGGAGGAGGCAGACTCGCTCTGCGATTGGGAGACCATGGAGTTCATCACCTCATCCATCGGCGGCTTGAGGGTACAACCGCCCAGCAGCAGGGCGGCCATGACTGCGGGTCTGCAGGAGAAAATCGAGATTTTGTTATGCATAAAAAAGCCTGAAAGAGGTCTGTGACATCCGGTCACCAAGGACTCCAGCTGGCAGGATAACTGAAGGGGGGACAAGACTGCCCGGATAGAGTGTAAACAAACGTTACAGCGGCGCGGCAAGCCGGGATGATAGGCAGGGCAGAAAGCAAAAAACCCCGCCGAAGCGAGGTTTTTCAGAATGTGGTCGGTGATAAAGGATTCGAACCTTTGACCCTCTGGTCCCAAACCAGATGCGCTACCGGGCTGCGCTAATCACCGAGAATATTTTGATTCTACAAAAAACAAAGACGACCATGCGGTCATCCTGGTTATACAGCAAGTATGGTGCGAAGAGAGGGACTCGAACCCTCACACCCGGGGGGCACTAACACCTGAAGCTAGCGCGTCTACCAATTCCGCCACCTTCGCGTACCTGACAAGCTGTAAAATGGGGTGGCTGATGGGGCTCGAACCCACGACAACCGGAATCACAATCCGGGACTCTACCAACTGAGCTACAGCCACCACAGCTGTTTTCGTTCTTCAACTCGCCCGTTTAACCGGCGCACTTTTGATGGTGCGCCCGACAGGATTCGAACCTGTGACCTCTGCCTCCGGAGGGCAGCGCTCTATCCAGCTGAGCTACGGGCGCTACGCTGTCGAACGGGGCGCAATATTAATGATGAGGACCCACCTTGTCTACCCTTTTTTTATCAAGCCGAATCAACCGCTTGTTTTTCCATCGTTTCTGGCTTTTTTTAAGCGATTTTGTGTTATTCAGGCCGGTTCCGGCCCCTCCCCGCTACTTTTCCCCCCACCCCATTTTGCTGACAGCGATGGGCAAAACTTGACTTGCCTCAAAGCCTCCCTAGAATGAATGAACGTTCATTCAGTCGTTGTGATCATCCAATCATGAACAAGAAAGAACGCATTTTCGATGCGGCTCATGAAGTACTCGGCGAACAGGGTTTCCACGGCCTCTCCATTGCCGTGGTGGCCAAGAAAGCCAGGGTGGCGGCAGGCACCATCTATCGCTATTTCAGCGACAAGGATGACCTGATCCGTCAACTCTACCGGCACACCATCCTCCAGTGTCATCCCCTGGTCATGGAAGGCGTGCAGACAGAGGAGGTATCGTTCGAACAATTTCGGCGGCTGTGGCTCAACATCCACGCCATCTTTGTCGACGAACCGAACGCGCTCAAATGCAAATTGCAGTATGAAACATCCCCGCTGGGAGCTGAGCTGGAGCAGGACCCGGTCATCCAGGCCGCCTGGGCCCCGCTGGATCGCTTCTACGAACGGGGGATAGAACAGGGCCTGTTTATCGACCTGCCCGTTCGGGTACTGCAGGTGCTGAGCCTGGACTGTGTGGCGAACCTGGCGTTGCAAAGCCAGGTGCACCAATTCGAACTGACGCAAGAGCAGCTGGAAGCCGTGATCCGGGCCAGCTGGCGAGCCATTTTGACCCCTTAAACATTGCACTCATATCTCAGGAGCGAGAGTTCATGAAAAAGTGGATGAGCATCATGTTGCTCATCGCGCTGGCCCTGTTCGGCAGCGTGATTGGCTTCAACCTGTTCAAGCAAAAGATGATAGCCAACTACATGGCCAACATGCCGGAGCCCGAGTTCCCGGTCACCACCCACAAGGTGGAGACCCGTGACTGGGTACCGACCATCGAGGCGATCGGCTTCATCGAACCCAATCAGGGGGTGACCCTGTCGACCGAGCAGTCCGGTACCATCGACAGCATCTCCTTCGAATCCGGCGCCACCGTCAAGCTGGACCAGCTGCTGCTGAGCCTGGACGCCAGCGTCGAGAAGGCCAACCTGCGCGCCTCCATGGCCAAGCTGCCGGCGGCCAAGGCCAAGTACGAACGCTACCAGAACCTGTTTACCAAGGGTTCCATCTCCCGCGACCAGCTGGATGATGCCGAGGCGACCTATCGTTCCCTCGAGGCCGACATCGAGAGCCTGAAATCGACCATCGCCCGCCGCGAAGTGCGCGCACCGTTTGCCGGCGTGGTCGGCCTGCGCAACGTCTTCCTCGGTCAGTACCTGCAACCGGGCACCGACATAGTGCGGCTGGAAGACACCAGCGTGATGCGCCTGCGCTTCACCGTGCCGCAGACCGACATCTCCCGCATCAGCCTGAATCAGGAGATCCGGATCAACGTGGATGCCTACCCGAACCGCCAGTTCAAGGGTCACATCAGCGCCATCGAGCCGGCCGTCAACTACCAGAGCGGCCTGATCCAGGTGCAGGCGAACATCCCCAACAACGACGGCCTGCTGCGCTCCGGCATGTTTGCCCGCGCCAGCATCCTGCTGCCGGCCCAGAAGGACCAGATAGTGCTGCCGCAGACCGCCATCACCTTCACCCTGTACGGCGAGAACGTCTACCTGGTCAAGGAGCAGGACGGCGTGAAACGCGTCGAACAGGTGGTGGTCAAGGTGAGCGAGCGCAAGGGCAACGATGCCCACGTGGTCTCCGGCATCAAGGCGGGTGACGAAGTGGTCATGTCCGGCCAGGTACGCCTGAGCAACGGCGCCAAGGTAAAAATCGTGCAGGATCAGGGTCTGAAGGTTCCTGACCAGGCTCCCATGCTGTAAAACGCGGAGAGACAGATGCGCTTTACCGACATATTCATCAAGCGGCCCATCCTGGCCATCTCGATCAGCTTCCTGATCGCGTTGCTGGGCTTGCAGGCCGTGTTCAAGATGCAGGTGCGCGAGTACCCCGAGATGACCAACACGGTCGTCACGGTCAGCACCAGCTATTACGGCGCGAGTGCCGACCTGATCCAGGGCTTCATCACCCAGCCGCTGGAACAGGCCATCGCCCAGGCGGACAACATCGACTTCATGACGTCGTCCACCCAGCTCGGCAGCTCCACCATCACCGCTTACATGAAGCTCAACACCGATCCCAACGCCGCCCTGTCCGACATTCTGGCCAAGGTCAACTCGGTGCGATCCCAGCTGCCCAAGGAGTCGGAAGACCCCTCGGTCACCATGTCCACCGGCTCCACCACGGCGGTGCTCTACATCGGCTTCACCAGCCCAGAGCTCAACGCCAGCCAGATCACCGACTACCTGGAGCGGGTCATCAAGCCCCAGCTCTTCACCGTCGGCGGTGTCTCCAAGGTCGACATGTACGGCGGTACCAAGTACGCCCTGCGGGTATGGCTGGATCCGGCCAAGATGGCGGCGTTCAACCTGACCGCCGCGGACGTGATGAACGTGCTCAACAGCAACAACTATCAGTCCGCCACCGGCCAGGCCACCGGCTACTTCACCCTCTACAACGGCAACGCCGAGACCCAGGTCAACACCACCGAGGAGCTCGAGCGCCTGGTGGTCTCCACACGTGACGGCAAGGTGATCCGCCTGGCCGACATCGCCAAGGTGACCCTGGAGAAGAGCCACGACACCTATCGCGCCACCGCCAACGGCCGCGAGGCCGTGGTACTGGCCATCAACGCGGCACCGACTGCCAACCCGATCAACATCGCCCACGACGTGCTGGCGATGCTGCCGAGCCTGAAGAGCAACATGCCGAGCACCATGGAGGCCAACGTCCTCTATGACTCCACCGTGGCCATCAACGAATCGATCCACGAGGTGATCAAGACCATCGCCGAGGCAGCCGCCATCGTGCTGGTGGTGATCACCCTGTTCCTCGGCTCGTTCCGCGCGGTCATCATCCCGATTATCACCATCCCGCTCAGTCTGATCGGCGTGGTGATGGTGATGCAGATGTTCGGCTTCTCCATCAATCTGATGACCCTGCTGGCCATGGTGCTGGCCATCGGCCTGGTGGTGGATGACGCCATCGTGGTGCTGGAGAACGTGGATCGTCACGTCAAGGAGGGAGAAGATCCGTTCCGTGCCGCCATCATAGGCACCCGCGAGATCGCCGTGCCGGTCATCGCCATGACGGTCACCCTGGCCGCCGTGTACGCGCCGATCGCCCTGATGGGGGGCATCACCGGCTCCCTGTTCAAGGAGTTCGCGCTGACCCTGGCGGGCGCCGTGTTTGTCTCCGGCATCATAGCCCTGACCCTGTCGCCCATGATGTGCGCCAAGATGCTCAAGGCCAACGAGGAGCCGGGCAAGTTCGAAAGCACGGTACACCACCTGCTCGAGCGCATGACGGTCCGTTACGACGCCATGCTGCACGCCGTGATGCAAAAGCGCATCGTGGTGGTGCTGTTCGCCGTTATCGTGTTCGCCAGCCTGCCGATGCTGTTCAAGTTCATCCCGAGCGAGCTCGCGCCGAACGAGGACAAGGGCGTCATGGCCGTGCTGGGGACCGCCCCCTCCAACGTCAACCTGGACTACATCCAGGGGACCATGGAGCAGGTGAACAAGGTGCTGGACTCCCAGCCGGAAGTGGCCTTCTCCCAGGTCTTCTCCGGGGTGTTCAACGCCAATCAGGCGTTCGGCATCGCCTCCATGGTGCCGTGGAGCCAGCGTGAAGCGAGCCAGAAAGAGGTGCTGGACCGGGTGGCCGGGCTGGTGAAAGACGTGCCCGGCATGTCCATCACCACCTTCCAGTTCCCGGAACTGCCGGGCGCCTCGAGCGGCCTGCCGGTGCAGTTCGTCATCACCACGCCGAACAACTTCGAGAGCCTCTATCAGGTGGCCAGCGAGATCCTGACCGCAGCCCAGGGGAGCGGACGCTTCGTCTACTCCGAGCTGGACCTGCAGTACGACTCCGCCACCATGAAGATCAAGATCGACAAGGACAAGGCGGGTGCCTACGGCATCACCATGCAGGACATCGGCATCACCCTGGGCACCATGATGTCGGACGGTTACGTCAACCGCATCGACCTGGATGGCCGCTCCTACGAGGTGATCCCGCAAGTCGAGCGCAAATACCGCCTCAACCCCGAGTCGATCAAGGGCTACTACGTGCGGGCGGCCGATGGCAAATCCATCCCGCTCGGCAGCCTGATCAGCATCGAGGTGATCGGTGAGCCGCGCTCCCTGCCCCACTTCAACCAGCTCAACTCCGCCACCATAGGTGCCGTGCTGATGCCTGGCACCACCATGGGTGACGCCATCAACTGGCTCAACACCACGGCGGACGAGAAGCTGCCGCAGGGCTACCGTTACGACTTCATGGGCGAGGCCCGCCAGTTCGTGACCGAGGGCAGCGCCCTGTACGCCACCTTCGGTCTGGCGCTGGCCATCATCTTCCTGGTGCTGGCGATCCAGTTCGAATCGGCTCGTGACCCGCTGGTGATCATGGTCTCCGTGCCGCTGGCCATCAGCGGGGCGTTGATCGCCCTGGCCTGGGGTGCCGCCACCATGAACATCTACTCCCAGGTGGGTCTGATCACCCTGGTCGGCCTGATTACCAAGCACGGCATCCTGATCTGTGAAGTGGCGAAGGAGGAGCAGCTGCTGCATGGACGCAACCGGATAGAAGCCGTCATGACCGCTGCCAAGGTGCGTCTGCGCCCCATCCTGATGACCACGGCCGCCATGATCGCCGGTCTCATCCCGCTGCTCTATGCCACGGGGGCCGGGGCTGCCCAGCGCTTCAGCATCGGCATCGTGATCGTGGCCGGTCTGGCCATAGGTACCGTGTTCACCCTGTTCGTACTGCCGGTGATCTACACCTACCTGGCCTCCGAACACAAACCGCTGCCGGTATTTGATGAATCCATTCCGCCCAAGGCGAAAGGGAGTCATTAAAAACCTTTTTGAATCAACAAGGCCCCATTTCGGGGCCTTGTTTTTATCACGCGAACGAAACACGACATAAGTGCATGAAGCAGTTAAACTAAATGGCAATATATCCAGACCGCAAGGACGCCATGTCAGGACTCTTCTCCAAGACCGCTAGGGCCGTCGGCCGTAACGGACTCTCATACCGCCTGCTCTCCTACATTCTGGTGTGCAGTACCGTATTGGCGATGATCATTACGGTGTTGCAGCTTGCCTGGGATTACCGCAAGGACGTGGCCGTCATCGAGGACAGCATCGGCCAGATCGAGGCCTCCTTCCTGCAGCCCATCGCCGCCAGCCTGTGGAACCTGGATGAAGAGCAGGTGAAGGTGCAGATCGAGGGCATCATGAACCTGCCCAACATGCAGTTCGTGATGGTGAAAGAGATGCTCGGCAACTCGGAAGTGCCGCTGCTGACCCAGGGGGTCGAGCGGGAAAGCTACGACATCTCCCGCGAGTTCAACCTCACCTATCAGGGGGAGGTGGTGGGCAAGCTGTTCGTCGCCGCTTCACTGGAGCAGATCTACCAGCGCCTCATCGAAAAATCCGTGCTGATCATGGTCAGCCAGACCATCAAGACCCTGGTGGTCTCGTTTTGCATCCTGATCATCATTTATTACCTGGTGGTGCGTCACCTCAACCGCATCGCCCACTACGCCCAGAAGTTGAATCTGGACCGGCTCACCAACGAGCTGACTCTGGAGGGGCGCACACTGCCCCGCAAGAAACCCGACGAGCTCGACACCCTGGTCGCCACCCTCAACCAGATGCGCACCCGGCTGCTCGACGAATTTGCGGCGCGCCATCAGGCCGCCGAACAGCTGCAGCAGGAGCGGGACTTCTCCGCCACCCTGATCAACTCCGCCAACATGGTCATCTGCTGCATGGAGCCGGACCTCAACATCGCCAGCATCAACCCGGCGGCCATCCTGCTGACCGGCTACCACCAGCAGGAGATACTGCAGCACAACTGGCTGGATCTGTTCGTCAGCAAGGAGCAGCGCGACCAGCTGGCGGCCACCCTGGCCGATCACGGCTCCATCGAGGACAAAGAGGTCATGATGCATGACCAGCAGGGCCACGAGCTGGTGCTGCAGTGGACCTTCGCCCCCTTCTACGAAGGGCCCAACCTCAAATACTTGATCGGCTTCGGCTACGACATCACCCGCCTCAAGAAGGTGGAGCGGGAGATCATCCAGCTCAACGAACAGCTGGAGGGCAAGGTGGTGGAGCGTACCCGCAGCCTGAGCGATGCCAACGACCAGCTGGGCAAGGCCTACGACGATCTGAAACAGGCCCAGCAGACCCTGGTGGAATCGGAGAAGATGGCTTCCCTCGGTTCCCTGGTGGCCGGCGTGGCCCACGAGATCAACACTCCCATCGGCATCAGCGTGACCGCCTCCTCCTACCTGCAGGAGCGGGTGGCCGACTTCAAACAGCACATCGACTCCAAGCAGCTGTCACGCTCCTATCTCACCGAATTCACCGTCAACCTCGACGAATCCATGCAGCTGCTGCAGGGCAACCTGCGCCGCGCCTCCGAGCTCATCGCCAGCTTCAAGCAGGTAGCGGTGGACCAGTCGTCCGAGGCACGCTACAACTTCAGCCTCGCCGACAACCTGCACCAGGTGGTGGTCTCCCTCGGCCACAAGCTGAAGAAGGCCCAGTGCGAGGTGGATATCCAGTGCGATCCCAAGCTGTCGATCTTCTCCTTCCCCGGCAGCTTCACCCAGATCTATTCGAACCTGATCCTCAACTCCATCAATCACGGCTTCGACAACTGGGACAAGCCCAAGAAAATCACCATCAAGGTAGAGCAACAGGGTGAAGAGCTGCTGATCGACTACAGCGACAACGGCCGCGGCATCCCGCCCGAGATACTACCGCGCATCTTCGATCCCTTTGTCACCTCCAAGCGGGGCCAGGGCGGCAGCGGGCTCGGCACCCACATCATCTACAACCTGGTGGTGCAGCTGCTGCGTGGTCGCATCAACTGCATCAGCGAACCGGAGCAAGGCGCCCAGTTCCATATTCGCCTGCCGATCCAACATAACTGAGTGCTGGCTCTTGTGAGCCAGCCGCTTTATCCCCATCATGCTGTGATTGCATTCTTAATGAGCGGAGAACCTCGCAATGGCACAGCATTTTGACTATATCGCCATCGGCGGCGGCAGCGGCGGCATCGCCTCGGCCAACCGGGCTGCCATGTACGGTAAGAAAGTTGCCCTGATTGAAGCCAAAGAGTTGGGTGGAACCTGCGTCAACGTCGGCTGCGTGCCGAAGAAGGCCATGTGGTATGCCGGCCAGATCGCCGATGCCCTGAAATATGGCGCCGACTACGGCTTCGACACCACTCTCAACCACTTCAGCTGGGCCAAGCTGGTCGAGTCCCGCCAGGCCTATATCGGCCGCATTCATCAGTCCTACCAGAACGTGCTGGGCAAGAACCAGATCACCGTCATCAAGGGCTTCGCCCGCTTCGTCAGCAGCAACACCATCGAGGTGAATGGCGAGCAGTACAGCGCCGATCACATACTGATCGCCACCGGCGGCCGCCCCGAAGTGCCGGCCATTCCGGGTGCCGAACTGGGCATCGACTCCGATGGCTTCTTCGAGTTGCAAGAACAGCCCAAACGGGTTGCCGTGGTGGGTGCCGGCTATATCGCGGTGGAGATCGCCGGCGTGATGCAGGCGCTCGGCTCCGAGACCCACCTGGTGGTGCGCAAGCACGCGCCGCTGCGCAACTTCGATCCCATGATCCACGAGACTCTGGTGGAAATCATGGCGCAGGAAGGACCCAAGCTGCACACCCACGCCATTCCGAAAGCCGTGGTCAAGAACGCCGATGAGAGCCTGACCCTGCAGCTGGAAGATGGTCGCCACCTCACCGTCGACTGCCTGATCTGGGCCATCGGCCGCGTCCCGGCCACCGACAACCTCAACCTGGCCGCCACCGGTATCACGCTCGACGAGAAGGGCTTTATCCCGACCGACAAGTTCCAGAATACCGCCGTCGCCAACCTCTATGCGGTGGGTGACAACACCGGCCGCATCCAGCTCACCCCGGTGGCCGTCGCGGCGGGCCGCCGCCTCTCCGAGCGGCTGTTCAACAACAAGCCGAACGAGCACCTCAACTACGATCTGGTGCCGACCGTGGTGTTCAGCCACCCACCCATCGGCACCATAGGGCTGACCGAGCCGGAAGCCATCGCCGAGTACGGTGAAGATCAGGTCAAGGTCTACCGCAGCCAGTTCAGCGCCATGTACTCGGCGCTGACCCAGCATCGCCAGCCCACCCGGATGAAGCTGGTCTGCGTCGGCCCGGAAGAGAAGGTGGTCGGCCTGCACGGCATCGGCTTTGCGATGGACGAGATCCTGCAGGGATTCGGCGTCGCCATGAAGATGGGTGCCACCAAGGCGGACTTCGACAACTGTGTCGCCATCCATCCGACCAGTGCGGAAGAGTTTGTCACCATGCGCTGAGGGAGCTAGGGCATAGAGGTCAAACCGGCCACTGCGTTCCCACTCCCCATCCCACCAGCGCGGAAGAGTTTGTGACCATGCGATAAGCATGTTTGAAGCTGGCCTGTCACTATCAGGTCAGCCTCAGCGACTTGCTACCAAACCCGGCTCAGGCCGGGTTTTTCGATCTTTCCCCTCCCCCAAATAGCGCCCACACCTGCTTTTTTACGCCGATTTTACGCCTGCCAAATCCGGCTTTATGGCGCCTTTACGCCGGTTATTCCTACCATTTGGTCGTCAATTACACCAATGGAGTCGATATGAATTGGCTATATCTGCTGCTGGTCCTCGCCCTCGCGGGCTATCTGCTGCGCGCCCTCGCGCGCACCCATGAGTGAGGAACCGGATATGTGGCAAGAGATCATCTATCCCGTCGCGTTCGTACTGCTGGTGCTGCTGCCGGCGCCTCTGCTTGGCAACTACCTGTATCGGGTATTTGAGGGCAAGAGTCGCTGGCTGGCTCCCGTCGAGCGCGCCACCCTGGCCTGCTGTGGCACGGACGGGCGCGAGCAGGACTGGAAGTCCTACGCCCTCAGCCTGCTGGCCTTCAACGGCGCCGGCTTTGGCCTGCTGTTCCTGATCCTGCTGGCGCAGGGGCTGCTGCCCCTCAACCCGCAACAACTGCCCGGGCTGAACTGGCAACTCGCCTTCAACACCGCGGTCAGCTTCATGACCAACACCAACTGGCAGGCCTACTCTGGCGAGGCCAGCCTCTCCTACTTCAGCCAGATGGTGGGGCTCACCACCCAGAACTTCGTCTCCGCCGCCACCGGCGCCGCCGTTGCCATCGCCCTGTTCCGCGGCATCGCCCGCCAGCAGACCACCCACCTCGGCAACTTCTGGCAGGATCTGGTGCGCTTCTGCCTCTACGTGCTGTTGCCGATGGCATTGATCCTGGCGCTGCTGCTGGTCTGGCAGGGGGTACCCCAGAGCCTGTCGGCCTACCTGCCGTTCCACGCGCTGGAAGGCCAGGAGCAACTGTTGCCGCTCGGCCCGGCTGCCTCCCAGATCGCCATCAAGCAGCTCGGTTCCAACGGCGGCGGCTTCTTCGGCGTCAACTCGGCTCATCCGTTCGAGAACCCGACCGCTCTCTCCAACTGGCTGGAGATGGTCGCCCTGCTGACGCTGGCCGCCGCCATGGTCTGCACCCTGGGTCGCTACGTGAAGGACCTGGCCCACAGCCGCGCCATCCTCGTCGCCATGACCCTGATGATGGTGATCGGGCTCTTCGTCTCCATCACCCAGGAGCTGAAACCGGACCCCACCCTCGCCCAGTTCACCACTGACGCCAGCAACATGGCCGGCAACTGGGAAGGCAAGGAGAGCCGCTTCGGCCCCCTGCTCTCCAGCATCTGGGAAGTGGCGACCACCAGCGCCTCCAACGGTGCGGTCAACGCCATGCACGACAGCTTCACTCCCCTCGGCGGCATGGTCGGCATGATCAACATGCTGCTCGGCGAGGTCATCTTCGGCGGGGTCGGCTCCGGCATCTACGGCATGATGCTGTTCGTGCTGCTGACCGTATTCCTGTGCGGCCTGATGGTGGGGCGTACCCCGACCTATCTGGGCAAACGGCTCGGTATCACCGAGATGAAATGGGTGGTCGCCAGCATGCTGGTGATGCCGGTCGGGGTATTGGTGATCGGCGGCATTACCCTGCTGATGCCGGACTCCGCCACCGTCATCGGTCACGACGGCCCCCACGGCCTGTCCCGGCTGATATATGCCTACGCCTCGGCCGCCGGCAACAACGGCTCCGCCTTCGCCGGCCTGGCCGCCGCCGACAGCTGGCAGTGCATCGCCATCGGGCTGGCCATGCTGCTCGGCCGCTTCGGCTACATCATTCCGGTGCTGGCCATCGCCGGCCAACTGGCCCGCGCCCCGCGCCAGGAGCGAAGCGAAGGGGACTTCCCCGTCAGCGGCCCGCTCTTCATCACCCTGCTGATCGTCACCGTGCTGCTGATGGGGGGTCTCTCCTTCCTGCCGGTGCTGGCGTTGGGTCCGGTGGCGGAACACCTGAGCCTGCTGGGAGGTGCCTTCTGATGCTGCACACCCAACTGATCGCCGTGGTCAACTATTCGATGCTGGGAGCTTTCCAATGAGCAAGTCCGCTTCAATGAGCACCGACACCCTCAAGGTGAAGGGCAAGAAACAGAAATCACAGATCATGCAGGCCATGGTGGAAGCCCTCTATCGCTTCAACCCCAGGGCGCTGCTCGGCAGCCCCATCCTGTTCACCCTCTGGCTGGCGGCCGTGATGGCCAGCGTGGAGTCCCTGCTGGGGCAGCCTGTCTCCGGCGTCGCTCCTTCGCTGGCCTGGCAGCTGACTGCCTGGCTCTGGCTCACCCTCTGGTTTGCCAACTTCGCCGAGACCCTGGCCGAGGGGCGCGGCAAGGCGCGGGCCGACAGCCTGAAGGCCGGCATGAGCCAGCTCAGGGCGCGCCGGGTCACCCATCCGCAGGATGACAAGGGGGAGTGGGTGCCGGCCACCAGCCTGCGCAAGGGCGATCTGGTGCTGGTGCGCAGCGGCGAGATGATCCCCGCCGACGGCGAAGTGGTCGCCGGCATCGCCTCGGTCAACGAGGCGGCCATCACGGGGGAATCCGCCCCCGTCATCCGCGAGTCGGGCACCGACCGCAGCGGCGTGACCGGCAACACCACCGTCGTCTCCGACGAGATCTGGGTGCGCATCAGCAACAATCCGGGCGAAAGCACCCTGGATCGCATGATTGCGCTGGTGGAAGGGGCCAAGCGCCAGAAGACCCCCAACGAGATGGCGCTGGACGCCCTGCTGGTGGGACTGACCCTGATCTTCCTGCTGGTGGTGGCCACCCTGCCCTGGTTCCTCGACTACAACGGCACCCAGGTGCCCCGGCTCTACCTGCTGGCGCTGTTCATCACCCTGATCCCGACCACCATCGGCGGTCTGCTCTCCGCCATCGGCATCGCCGGCATGGACCGGCTGGTGAAACTCAACGTGATCGCCAAGTCGGGCCGGGCGGTGGAGGCCGCCGGCGACGTGCGCACCCTGCTGCTGGACAAGACCGGCACCATCACCTTCGGCAACCGGATGGCGGATGAACTGATCCCGGCCCCCGGTATCGATCCGGCCCTGCTGGCCCAGGCCGCCATGCTGGCCTCGCTCGGTGACAACACGCCGGAGGGCAAATCCATCCTGACTCTGGCTGGCAAGAGCCACACCAGACCGAGCCAGCTGGAGAGCGACATCCTGATCCCCTTCAGCGCCGAGACCCGGCTGAGCGGGCTGGATCGCAACGGTCATCAATATCGCAAGGGGGCGGTGGATGCGGTGCTGCGCTACCTCTCCCTCGATCGCAAGGCGGTGCCCGAGCCCATCCTCAAGTCGGTGGACAGCATAGCTCGCCAGGGCGGCACCCCGCTGCTGGTCTGCACCCATGAGAAGCTGCTGGGGGTGGTGTTCCTCAAGGACATCATCAAGCCGGGCATCAAGGCTCGCTTCCAGATCCTGCGCCACATGGGGATCCGCACCGTGATGATCACCGGTGACAACCCGCTGACCGCCGCCGCCATCGCCGCCGAGGCCGGGGTGGACGACTTCATCGCCGAGGCGACGCCGGAGAAGAAGCTGGCCTACATCCGCCAGGAGCAGGCCGACGGCCGGCTGGTGGCCATGTGCGGGGACGGCGCCAACGACGCCCCTGCTCTGGCCCAGGCCGACGTGGGGCTGGCCATGAACGAGGGCACCCAGGCCGCCAAGGAGGCGGGCAACCTGGTGGATCTCGACTCCAACCCCACCAAGCTGCTGGACGTGGTGCTGGTAGGCAAGCAGCTGCTGGTAACCCGTGGCGCCCTGACCACCTTCTCCATCGCCAACGACGTGGCCAAGTACTTCGCCATCCTGCCGGCCCTGTTCATCGCCGCCTATCCGCAGCTGGGGGCGCTGAACCTGATGCAGCTGGGCAGCCCGGAAAGCGCCATCCTGTCGGCCATCATCTTCAACGCCCTGATCATCGTCGCACTGGTGCCGCTGGCCCTGCGCGGGGTCAGCCTGCAGGGCACGGCAGCCAGCCTGCTGCGCCGCAACCTGCTGCTCTACGGTGTCGGTGGTCTGATAGTGCCCTTCATCGGTATCAAGTTGATCAACCTGGTTATCACCGGCCTGGGGCTGGTGTGATGAAAACGCCGCACGATTGTATCCACGGCCAGATCGTGCCCCATGCATGGGCATCAAGTTGATCGACCTGGTCATCACCGGCCTGGGGCTGATGTAACGGCATCACCGGATGCGGGGCAGACCCGCATCCAACCAACGCATTTGGAGCAAGAAAATCATGATAGCAATCAGAACCCTGCTGACCCTGACCCTGCTGCTGGGGGTGGCTTATCCGCTGGCCGTCACCGGGCTGGCCCAGCTTATTTTCCCCTGGCAGGCCAATGGCAGCCTGCTCACCAATGACAAGCAACAGGTGGTCGGCAGCGCCCTGCTGGCCCAGAAATTCGAGCGGGCCGGCTACTTCCACTCCCGCCCCTCCGCCAGCGACTTCGCCACCATAGGTGGCGGCGCCAGCAACCTGGGGATGAGCTCGCCGCTGCGAGCCGAGTTTGCCGCAGCGGCGGCCAAGGCGCAGCCGGAAGCCAGGGTCCCCGCCCTGCTGACCCGCTCCGCCTCCGGCCTCGATCCCCATCTGCCGCTCGATGCGGTGCTGGCTCAGGTGGAGCGGGTCGCCGGGCAACGGGGGCTGGATCCCGTTCAGTTGACGGAGCAGGTCAAGTCGGCGGCACAAGCTGGTATCCTTGGCCCGCAGGTGGTCAACATTCTCCAGTTGAACCTGCAACTCGATCATCAAAAGGGCGCCTGAGGGCGCTCCTTACCGTTCGGGAAGGCTCTCGTTCGACAACGGGGACAAGCATGAGCAATGAGGTCACGGCCGCGGTTCGGCCGATGCAACGGGAGCACGGGGATGCGTGATGAGGTGAGGGCGGACGCCCTGCTGGCGAGCCTGGAACAGGAGCACAGGGGCAAGCTGAAGGTGTTTCTCGGTGCCGCCCCCGGCGTCGGCAAGACCTACGCCATGCTGCAGGCGGTGCGGGAGCAGGCCAAGGAGGGGGTCGATATCCTGATCGGGGTGGTGGAGACCCACGGCCGCCAGGAGACCCTGGCCCTGCTCGACAAGCTCGCCATCCAGCCGCGCAAGCTGCACCTGCACCGCCAGCAGCGGCTGGAGGAGATGGATCTGGACGGCCTGCTGGCCCGCAAGCCCGCCATCGCCGTGGTGGACGAGCTGGCCCACAGCAACGCCCCCGGCAGCCGCCACGAGAAACGCTGGCAGGATGTGGAGGAGCTGCTCGGCGCCGGCATCGACGTCTACACCACCCTCAACGTGCAGCACCTGGAGAGCCTCAACGATCTGGTGTGGCAGCTGACCGGGGTCAGGGTCAAGGAGACCCTGCCCGATCAGGTGCTGCTGGAGGCCGACAGCCTGGTGCTGATAGACCTCCCCCCCAAGGAGCTGCTCGGCCGCCTCAAGGAGGGCAAGGTCTATGTGCCCCATCAGGCCAAGGCCGCCCTGCAGTCCTTCTTCTCCCTCAACAACCTGACCGCCCTGCGCGAACTGGCGATGCAGACCGCCGCCAGCCACGTGGAGGGGGATCTGCAACTGCAGTGGCAGGCCGCCGGCAAGACCACGCTGCCGCTAAGAGGCAAGCTGATGGTCTGCCTCGGCGACGAGCACGGCGCCGCCCTAGTGCGCTACGGCCACCGTTTCGCCCAGCGCCGCCAGCTGCCCTGGCTGGTGGTGCACGTCGACAGCAAGGGGCAGCGTTCCGCCGAGCAGGAGCAGGCGCTGGCGCTCGCCTCCCAGCTGGGTGCCAAGGTGCTGACCCTCTCCAGCCCGGCGGTGGCCGACGCCCTGCTGGAGACGGCCGAGCAGCAGCAGGTGTCGCAACTGCTGCTGGGCAAACCCCACAAGGCGCCGTGGCGCCGCTCGCTGGTGCAGCATCTGCTCAGGCAGGCGCAGGGGCTCGAGATCACCCTGGTGGACATAGAGAAGCGCAAACCCGGCCTGAACTGGCAGCCGCTTCACCCCAAAGACATTCGCCAGAGCCTGCTGGCGGTGGTGATCATGGGGACCACCTCAGCCGCCGTCTGGGGGCTCTCCCACTGGCTGCCGCCCGCCTCCCTGCCCATGCTGTTCGTACTGGGGGTGCTGGCCACCGCGCTCACCACCAGCCTGGTGCCCGCCATCCTGGCCGCCGTGCTGGGCTTCGTCGGCCACAACCTGCTGTTCACCGTCCCCTACTTCTCCCTCAGCGTCGCCAGCCACAGCGACCTGCTCACCCTGTTCGTGCTGCTCATCGTCGGCATCACGGCCGGGCGGCTCGCCTCCCGTCAGCGCCAGCAGCTGGTCGGCCTGCGCGAGACTCAGCAGCTGGGCAACGCTCTGCTCTCCCTGAGCCAGGGGCTGGCCACCGCCAGCAGCCCGGTCGAGGTGCTCAGGCAAGGGAGCCAGGCCATCTCGCTGGCACTGGGCCAGCCGGTGTTTGCCCTCGATCGGCACTACCAGTACTGGGCCGGCTCGACCGAGCACAAACCGGGACAGACCGACAAGGCGGCCATCGACTGGTGTCTGGCCCAGAAGCAGAGCGCCGGCGCCCACACCGCCACCCTCAACGCGGCCGAGGCCCAGTACCATCACCTCAGCGATGATCTGGTGCTGGGCATACTGCTGGCCAATCCGCTCGCCTCCTCGGCCGAGCATCAGCTGCAGGCGCTGCTCACCGACATTCGCGCCGCCCTGGCCCGGATCGACCTCAACGAGCGGCTGGCCGACAGCCAGCTGCAGGCAGAGACCGACCGGATGCGCGCCGCCCTGCTCTCTTCTGTCTCCCACGATTTGAAGACGCCGCTCGCCACCATCATGGGCGCCGGTAGCACCCTGCTGGAATATGGTGACCGGATCAGCAGCGAAGACCGCAGCGAGCTGTTGCACTCGGTACAGGAGGAGGCGCGCCGCCTGCACAGCTATGTGCAGAACCTGCTGGACATGACCCGCATCGGCTCACCCGACTTCCAGCTGAAACGGGACTGGGTCGATCTGGCGGATCTGGTGGAGAATGCCCGCCGCCGGCTCGACTCTTCCTGGCGCCAGCACAAGCTGCTGGTGCACTTCGATCAGCAGATCCCCCGGCTCTATGTGCACGGCGCCCTGATCGAGCAGGTGCTGGTCAACATCCTCGACAACGCCTCCCGCTACTCGCCGGCCGGCACTCCCATCGAATTCAAGGTGATGCTGGCGGACCCCGACCTCATCATCGACATCATCGATATCGGGGTCGGCATCGCCGAGTCGGACCGCGACAAGATCTTCAACCTCTTCTACACCCAGCCGGTCGGTGATTGCGGCAGCCGCGGCACCGGGCTTGGCCTCGCCATTTCCCGCGCTATGATAGAGGTCCATGGGGGCCGCATCTGGGCCTTTTCCGGCCCCAACGGCAACGGTACCTGCATGCGCATCTCCCTGCCGCTGGCCCTCAATGCTCCGGCGGCCTGATGGTCGCCGCCCTTTTTCATCAGCGAGCTGGAGGTTGAATGGCTCACATACTGGTCATCGACGACGAGGCGGCCATCCGCCGTTTTTTGCGGATCAGCCTGATCGCCGAAGGCCATCAGGTCAGCGAGGCGGTTGGCGTCAACGAGGGTGTGGCGCAGTATCGCCACCTCAACCCCGACCTGGTGATCCTGGATCTGGGCCTGCCGGATGGGGATGGCCTCCAGGTGCTGCAGGCCATTCGCGAGCACCATCAGCATCCGGTACTGGTGCTGTCGGCGCGGGACTCGGAGCAGGAGAAGGTGCGCCTGCTGGATGCCGGAGCCAATGACTACATGAGCAAGCCGTTCGGCGTCGGTGAAATGATGGCCCGTATCCGGGTGCTGCTGCGCCAGCGGGCCGGGGTCAGTAGTGGCGAGCAGCGCCACTTCCCCCAATGCGGGCTGACCCTGGACAGCAGCAGCCACAGGGTCACTCTGGGGGAGGAAGAGGTGGCTCTCTCCCGCAAGGAGTTCGCCCTGCTGCAGGCCCTGGTGTGCCACCCCGGCAAGCTGGTGCTGCAGACCCAGCTGCTCAACGACATCTGGGGGCCGAGCCACAAGGAGGACACCCACTACCTGCGCATCGTCATCGCCAGCCTGCGCAAGAAGCTGGGGGATAACCCTCAAGACCCCGCCCTTATCGAGACCGAATCCGGCATCGGCTACCGCTTTATCGGCAGCTGATGTTTCACGTGGAACGACGCCAGCAACAACACAGGGCCAACAGACCGCATCCACCGAGCAGCAGACCGAGATCCTGCAAGCTGGCTGCAACCGCCAACCCCAGGCTGAGCAGCAGGTAGTAACCGAGCCCGAACAGGGCGCCGGCACTGCCCGCCACCTCCCTATAGGCCAGCAGCGCCTGGCTCAGCACATTGGGGATCGCCAGCCCGAATGCCATCACCACTCCCGTCATGGGCAGCAGAAACCAGAGCGACGCCTGGCTGGCCCACACCAGCCAACCCGAGCCCAGTGCCAACACGGCGGCGAGCCGGATCAGCGAGGCAGGCGACCAGCCAAGCCCCAGCAGACGCTTGTTGAGCAGACTTCCCCCCAGGGTCGCCAGTGCCAGCACGATACCGGAGTAACCAAACTCACCCGCGCTCAGCCCCAGCCCGGCAAACAGAAATGGCGCCAGACTGTAGTAGCCGAACAGCATGGTGTTGAACAGCGCCACCAGAGCGGCGCTGCGCCACAAGCCGCTATCACGCACCATCCGGCATACCAGCGGCCAGAGTGCCACTCGCTGGGTGGTGATCGGCCGGGTTTCCGGCAACTGCCGGCAGGCCATCAGCAACAAGCCGATTGCCAGCGCCAGCAGGGCGCCAAATACCCCGAGATAACCAAAACCATCGGCCAGCAGGCCGCCGCTCACCAGCCCCAGCACTGGGCTCAGGGAGAGCGCTATGCCCATCACCGAGAAGACCCGCGCCAGATCGCTGCCCTGATAGCTGTCGCGCAGCATGGTCTGGGTCACCACTGAGCCCACGGCGGCACCGAAGGCCGCAATGACCCGGGCCAGCAGCAGGGTTTCAAACTGGGTGGCCAGCAATGCCAGCAGGGTGCCGACGCCATAGGTCAGCAACCCCGCCAGCATGGCGGGACGCCGCCCGATGAGATCGCACAGTCTGCCCCAGCAAACCACGCCCGCCGCAAACGCCAGAAAATAGACCGACAGGGTCTGGGATGCCTGCCCCTCGCTCACCCGAAACTCAGTGGCGATATGGGTCAGTACCGGGCTGTAGATGGTCTCCACTATCTGCGGAAACATCATCAGTCCGACCACCAGCCAGAGCGGTGGCAACTTGTTGTTCATGACAAACCTCCTTCACTAGAGGCCGTCATTCTAGAGTGACGCCGATTGTCCGATTACAATAAGCAGGACTATAAACATCAAGAATAGGACACATGGCCTTTATTCTTCCCGATCACCCTTTTGATCCGGATCAGCACGACGGCAGTGCCATCGGGATCGCCGCCG
This sequence comes from Aeromonas sp. 600276, assembly GCF_049175815.1. Classification (NCBI taxonomy): domain Bacteria; kingdom Pseudomonadati; phylum Pseudomonadota; class Gammaproteobacteria; order Aeromonadales; family Aeromonadaceae; genus Aeromonas; species Aeromonas sp. 600276. The sequence continues at coordinate 72,647 of NZ_JAAKVU010000016.1, forward strand.
CCCTCGGCTGGCACGACTCTGGCCGCCACCAGCACAGGCACCATCAGCTGCTGTTCGCCCAGGCCGGCTGCATGACCATAGAGCTGGACGATCAGGTCTGCCTGCTGCCGCCGACGCGGGCCGCCTGGCTGCCGGCGGGTCTGCCCCATCGGGTGCTGATGCGCGGAGTGGTGGCCTATCGCTCCCTCTATTTCACAACCGAACCCGGCTTGCCGGTCGAGATGGCGGTGCTGGCGGTCAACCCGCTGCTGCGGGAGATCATCGAACGGATGGCACTCTGGCCGTGGGACAAGCCGGAGGCAGAGCAGACCTGCACGCTGGCATTATTGAAAGAGGAGCTGGCGCAAGCGCCGCGGGAATCCTGGCAGTTGCCGCTGCCGTCAGACGTACGTCTGGCCGGCTGGCTGCAGGAGGTGAAACAGGGCGATGCCCTGCCCGATCGGCTCAACCGGCTGGCCGAACGGGTGGGTGCCAGTGACAAGACCATAGGCCGCATCTTCATGCGGGAGACCGGCATGAGCTACCAGGCCTGGCGTCAGCAGTGGCGACTGCTGCGGGCGCTGGAGCTGCTGGCAGAAGCCGAGCCCATCAGCCGGGTGGCGGCTGCGCTGGAGTTCGCCAGCGACAGTGCCTTCATCGCCTTCTTCAGACAGCACACGGGGCAGACCCCCTTGCGCTATCTCAACTCTCGGGGTGAGTCGCATCGGCCGAGCTCGCCTCCACCACCAGGGTATCCAGCGCCAGCGGCTTGAGGTTGTGAATGGCTTCCGCCACCACGGCATGGGAGGCCTGCTGCTGCTGGGCCAATATTTCCTGCTCCAGCTTGACGCTGTCCAGTTCGGGTCTGGGGTATTCGTCGGCCATGACGTTCAGGCTCAGGCTGCTGGCAATCAAGGTTGCGATCAGGATTTTCATCTGGTGTGCTCCGGTGCGGTTGAGATGACCAGATGACTATTCCAATTGTCGTGCCAAATCTATAACAACATGATTTTGTTTAAATTAATTGTTTTTAGATAATAAATAGCGCCAGTTGGAAAACATCCTGTAGTCAGGATTGAACCAACAAGTGGTCATTTTCACCACACTAGATTTTGCCTGCTGTTCCACGTGGAACGTCCCATTTTTTTGATCGACACCCGCTTTTAAACTGAGCTATGGTGCTAGCTCCCCCGTAACTGACTCTGGATCTGTCACCGAATGGAATTTTCCTTGTTCGGCGAGAAGTTCACTCGCCATGCCGGTATTACCCAACTCATGGATGACCTTAATCAGGGGCTGACCAATCCGAACGCCATCATGTTGGGTGGCGGCAACCCAGCCCCCATCCCTGCCATGCTGGAACGCTTTCAGGCCGAGGCCAAGAGCCTGCTCGACAACGGCGAGCTGGTGAAGGCGATGGCCAACTACGATGGCCCCCAGGGCAAGGACAGGTTCACCAAGACGCTGGCGGCCCTGCTCAGCAAGGAGCTGGGCTGGGACATCTCCGCCCGCAACATCGCCCTCACCAACGGCAGCCAGAACGCCTTCTTCTATCTGTTCAACCTGCTGGCGGGCGAATTTGCCGATGGCCGCAAGAAGAAGGTGTTGTTCCCGCTCGCCCCCGAGTACATTGGCTATGCCGACTCGGCACTGGCGGACGACTACTTCGTGGCCTACAAGCCCACCATAGAGAAGCTGGCCGACGGCCAGTTCAAGTACCACGTGGACTTCGAGAGCCTGCAGGTGGGTGACGACATCGGGGTGATCTGCGTCTCCCGCCCCACCAACCCCACCGGCAACGTGCTGACCGATGAAGAGATCGAACACCTCGATCAGATTGCCCGCGACAAGGGCATTCCGCTGCTGATCGACAATGCCTATGGCGTCCCCTTCCCTGGCATCATCTTCAGCGAGGCCAAGCCGTTCTGGAACGCCAATACCATCCTCTGCATGAGCCTCTCCAAGCTCGGCCTGCCGGGCACTCGCTGCGGCATCGTCATCGCCGACGAGAAGATCATTCAGGCCATCACCAACCTGAGCGGCATCATCAATCTGGCGCCGGGCAGTCTGGGGCCCGCCATCACCATTCCGATGATCGAGAGCGGCGAGATCATCGCCCTCAGCGAGCAGGTGGTGAAACCCTTCTATCGGCAGAAGGCGGAGCTGGCGGTGCAACTGCTGCGCGAAGCGATCCCCGACCCGCGCTTCCACATCCACAAGCCGGAAGGCGCCCTCTTCCTCTGGCTCTGGTTCGAAGGCTTGCCGATCCACTGTCAGGATCTGTACGAGCGACTAAAGGCGAAGAACCTGCTGATCGTGCCGGGCCACTACTTCTTCCCCGGCATCGACGACCCCGAGTGGCGCCACAGCCGGGAATGCATCCGCCTCAACTACTCCCAGAGCGAGGAGCTGGTACGGCGCGGCATCGCCATCCTGGCCGACGAAATCAACGCCCTCTACGCCGGCTAAGCCCAGTTCGGCGATACAAAAACAGAGAGGCCTGCACATGCAGGCCTCTCTTGTTTATCGCGCGCCGATTGGCTTAACCGGGCAGTGCCAGCTGCTCGGGCTTGCCGATCGGGATGGCACGGGGCTTGAGCGCCTCCGGCAGCTCACGCGCCAGATCGATGGTCAGCAACCCATGCTCCAGCTTGGCGCCCTGCACTTCCACGTGCTGGCTCAGCTTGAAGGCGAGCTCGAAGTCGCGCTCGGCGATCCCCTGATGGAGGAACTGGCGTTCATCGGCGGCGGCCTTGCGCCCCTTCACCTTGAGGGTGCCGTTTTCGGTCTCCAGCTCCAGCTCTTCGCGCTCGAAGCCGGCCACGGCAACCGTGATGCGATAGCCGTCGTGATCGCGCTTTTCGATGTTGTACGGGGGGTAAGCGGCGGTCTTCTGCTCGAACAGACCTTCCAGCTCACGGGCCATCCGCTCGAAGCCGACGGCGTTGGAATAGAGATGAGAAAAATCGAGGTTACGCATAATCCTATCCTTCTATAAGCAACAGGTTTCACTTCTCCACGGGCCCGTCATCGGCACCCGGAAAACGTCATCAATTCAATGAGGTCAGGCTATCAGCCGTTGATCTCGATCTTGCGGGGCTTCATCGCCTCGGGCACTTCGCGCACCAGGTCGATGTGCAGCAGACCGTTTTTCAGATCGGCGCCCTTCACCCGCACATAGTCGGCCAGCTGGAAGCGACGCTCGAAACCGCGTTCGGCTATGCCTTGGTAGAGGTAGTTGCGCTCGCTATCAGCCTGCTTGTTGCCCTTCACCGTCAGCAGATTTTCCTGGAAGCTCAGCTCCAGCTCTTCCTGAGTAAAGCCCGCCACCGCCATGCTGATGCGGTAGTCGCTATCACCCAGCTGCTCGATGTTGTAGGGGGGATAACCGGCATTGCCATTGCTGGCCGCAGATTCGATGAGATTGGCCAGACGATCGAAACCGATGGCAGAACGATAGAGCGGAGAAAAGTCGATAGAACGCATAGTATTATCCTCTTTTGAGCGATAACTGATTGTTTGCCCTCCTGATGGACGGGCGCCTGGTCGAAACCTCTGTCGAGCGTTCCGGCCTTGTTATCTATATAGGGGCCCGCTTTCGGCTTTCAAGGGCCCTGATCGAAAAATCTTCTCACCGCCCGTTGCAGGCTTTTTCCACATTCAACTTTCTCCCCCAGTCACAACATGGCACCCTGAGCGGAGATCTTGAGGAGCCACATCATGTCCCGTTCCGAACGCCTGCTGGCCCTGCTGCAGCTGCTGCGCGGCCACCGCTACGCCATTACCGGCAGCGAGCTGGCCAGCCAGCTTGGCATCAGTCTGCGCACCCTCTATCGGGATATTGCCACCCTGCAGGCACAGGGCGCCCACATCGAGGGGGAAGCAGGTATCGGCTATGTGCTGCGCCCCGGCTTCATGCTGCCGCCGCTGATGTTCAGCGAAGAGGAACTGGATGCATTGGTACTGGGCTCACGCTGGGTGGCGGCCCATGCCGATCATGCCCTCAGCACCGCCGCCAGCAGCGCGCTGGCCAAGATAGAGGCCGTGCTGCCCGCCGATTATCGCCAACAGCTGCATGCCAATGCCCTGCTGATCGGCACCGCTCGCGGTGACAGCCCCGTCGACGAGGCTCCGCTGCGCAGTGCCATCCGCCAGCAGCGTAAGGTGACTCTAAACTATCGGGATCTCAAGGAAGCGAGTTCGGAGCGCACCGTCTGGCCCTTCGCCCTCGGCTACTTCGATCAGGTGCGGGTACTGGTGGCCTGGTGCGAGCTGCGCCAGGGCTTTCGCCACTTTCGGGTGGACAGGATCAGCGCGATGCGGCTGGAGGCGGAGCCTTATCCTGGCAATCGGGAACGGTTGCTCAAGGAGTGGCGCGCCAGCCAGCAGATCCCGCAACCCAGATTCATTGCTGACAGAAACTGACAGCAGGCGGCGCCATGCTGATTGGGTCGGCGCCGATGCGCCATCTCATCAGCAAGGAGCATCACCATGTTAGTCCCCCAGTTCACCATCCTCTACGTTGCCAACCCGGCCCGCAGCGCCCTCTTCTACCGCGAGCTGTTCGGCCGCCAGCCGGTGGAGGAGTCACCTACCTTTGCCATGTTCGTGTTCGAATCGGGCGCCAGACTGGCACTTTGGTCCAGCGCCACGGTCGAACCCGCTGTGACCCAAACGGCCGGGGCCATGGAGCTGGCCTTCGCCCTCCCCGATGATGCCGCCGTCGATCGCCAGTCTGCGGAGTGGCAGGCACGCGGACTTACCCTGATCCAGGCACCGACCCGGATGGAGTTTGGCTACACCTGTATGGCCCTCGATCCGGACGGCCATCGTCTGCGCCTCTACTGCCCTGCACCTGAACTGGGGTAATCGGGTTCAATGTTCCACGTGGAACGTGCCACCTCCTTCGCCAGAAAAACAAAAAGCCGCTCACAAGGGAGCGGCTTTTTAATATCGTACTGACAGCGTCAAATTAGACGTCGAGGTTGGCCACGCGCAGAGCGTTGGTCTCGATAAAGTCGCGACGCGGCTCTACTGCGTCACCCATCAGGGTAGAGAAGAGCTGGTCGGCACCGACGGCATCATCGATGGTGACGCGCAGCATGCGACGGGCTTCCGGATCCATGGTGGTTTCCCACAGCTGGTCCGGGTTCATCTCGCCCAGCCCTTTATAGCGCTGGATGTAGATGCCGCGCTTGCCTTCGCCCATCAGCCACTCGACCGCTTCGACGAAGCTGGCGACCGGCTTCACCTTCTCGCCACGCTTGATGTAACCGCCTTCCTCGATCAGGTTGGCAATCTCCTTGCCCAGCGAGACCAGCTGACGGTACTCGGAGGATTGCAGGAAGTCGTAGCTGATCGGGTATTCGCGGTCGACACCGTGTTGACGTACCACGGCGTGCGGCACGAACAGACGGCGCTCTTCATCGCGGCGCACCTGCATCTGGTACTGGATGCCGTGGTTGCTCTCGTTGAGCACGGCTTCCATGCTCTGGCACCAGGCCTGCAGATCGCTCTCGCTGGTCAGCAGTGCTTCGTTCAGTTCCGGCTGATAGATCAGCTGGGTCAGCACGGCTTCCGGCGCACGGCGGGACATGCGGGTGATCAGGTGAGTCACCGAACGGTGCTGGTTGACCAGACGCTCCAGCGCCTCGCCACCGATAGCCGGAGCAGACTCGTTGACGTGCAGGGTGGCACCATCCAGCGCCATGGCGGTCTGGTACTGCAGCAGCGCATCCTCGTCTTTCAGATACTGCTCCTGCTTGCCCTTCTTCACCTTGTAGAGCGGCGGCTGAGCGATGTAGACGTAGCCACGTTCGATGATCTCCGGCATCTGACGATAGAAGAAGGTCAGTAGCAGGGTACGGATGTGCGCACCATCGACGTCCGCATCGGTCATGATGATGATGTTGTGATAGCGCAGCTTGTCCGGGTTGTACTCGTCGCGACCGATACCGCAACCCAGTGCGGTGATCAGGGTGCCCACCTCTTGCGAGGAGATCATCTTGTCGAAACGGGCCTTCTCCACGTTCAGGATCTTGCCCTTGAGCGGCAGGATGGCCTGGTTCTTCCGGTTGCGACCCTGCTTGGCGGAACCGCCAGCAGAGTCCCCTTCCACTATGTAGAGTTCGGAGAGCGCCGGGTCTTTTTCCTGACAGTCGGCCAGCTTGCCGGGCAGACCGGCGATGTCCAGCGCGCCCTTGCGGCGGGTCAGTTCGCGGGCCTTGCGGGCCGCTTCACGGGCACGGGCCGCATCGATGATCTTGTTGACCACGATCTTGGCATCGCCCGGGTTTTCCAGCAGGAAGTCGGCCAGCTTCTCGCCCATCGCCTGTTCGACTGCGGTCTTCACTTCGGAAGAGACCAGCTTGTCCTTGGTCTGGGAGGAGAACTTGGGATCCGGCACCTTGACGGAGATAACGGCAATCAGACCTTCACGCACGTCATCGCCGCTGGCGGCAGACTTGGCCTTCTTGCTGTAGTCCTCTTTGTCCATGTAGGAGTTGAGGGTACGGGTCAGCGCGGTACGGAAGCCCACCAGGTGGGTGCCGCCATCACGCTGCGGAATGTTGTTGGTGAAGCAGTAGACCCCTTCCTGATAGGCGTCGTTCCACTGCATCGCCACTTCGACGCCGATGCCGTCCTGCTCGGTGGTGAAGTGGAACACCTTCGGGTGGATCGGGGTCTTGTTCTGGTTCAGGTACTCGACAAACGCCTTGATGCCGCCTTCGTAGCAGAAGTGCGCCTCGCGGCCGTCACGCTCGTCCATCAGACGGATGGAGACGCCGGAGTTGAGGAAGGAGAGCTCGCGCAGACGCTTGGCCAGGATCTCGTAGTGGAACAAGGTGTCGCTGAAGATGGTCGGGCTCGGCCAGAAACGCACTTCGGTCCCAGTGGTGGTGGCATCGCCGATCTGCTTGAGCGGAGCCTGCGGCTCGCCCAGGTGATAGGTCTGCTCGTAGACATGACCGTTGCGACGGATGGTCAGCAACAGCTTGTCAGAGAGCGCGTTCACCACGGAAACGCCCACGCCGTGCAGACCGCCGGACACCTTGTAGGAGTTGTCATCGAATTTGCCGCCGGCGTGCAGCACGGTCATGATGACCTCTGCGGCGGAGCGACCCTCTTCCGGGTGAATGTCGACAGGAATGCCGCGGCCGTTGTCACGGACGGAGACGGAACCATCGGAGTGGATCTTGACCTGAATATCGGAGCAGTAGCCAGCGAGCGCCTCGTCAATGGAGTTATCGACCACTTCGAACACCATGTGGTGCAGGCCCGAGCCATCATCCGTATCGCCGATATACATCCCCGGGCGCTTGCGGACCGCATCCAGGCCCTTCAGTACCTTGATATTCGAGGAGTCGTAAGTATTTTCACTCATAGCTTACTCTCTGCCTTCTCTAACGTTTCGGAGATCTTGCCTTGTTCCACGTGGAACAACTTGCAGTCATTCGCATCCATCATGTCTGCGAGCTGACCGGTGTCGATGGCGGTGATGAACACCTGGGACGCACACTGCTTCAGCCTTGCGGCCAGCAAGCGGCGCTTGTCGACATCCAGTTCAGAGGCAAAATCGTCAATTAAAAAAATACAGCCACGGCTGCTATGTTGATTCAAATAGAGCCCTTGGGCCAGTCGCATGGCACAGACCAACAACTTCAGCTGACCCCTGGACAAAATATCCTGAGCGGGCACGCCGTTCGCCTTGAGGCGCACATCGGCCTTCTGCGGACCAACGCCCGTGTAACCCAGCGTCCGATCCCGCTCAAACCCCGCCTCCAGCAATTCATTGAGCGGGGTATCTTTTTCCCAGCCTCGATAGAATCCAAGGCTGATGTCGAATTCCGGCAAAAAGTCCGCCGTCATCTCCTTGATCAGGGGGGTAATGGCCTGACAATAACTGGCGCGAAACTCGGCCAGCGCTCCCCCCAACCGCACCAGCTCCTGATCCCAGAACGCCAGTTGGCGATACTGGGTACTCTGGCGCAGCAGTGCATTGCGCTGTTTCAGCAGCCGCCGTACCCGTCCCCACAGGGAGAAGAAGGTCGGTTCCTGATGAAAAACACCCCAGTCGAGCCAGGCGCGGCGAGCCTGGGGCCCGCCGGTCAGCAGGTTGAAGCCATCCGGGTGGATCAGCTGCACCGGCAGCAGCTCGGCCAGGTCGGCTAGGCGCTGAGCCTGGGCACCGGCAATCTTGAGCTGGGTCTCGCCACTCTTGTCCTTGGCGAGACCAATGGGCACCTGGCGCCCCTCCAGTTCGCACTGGGCGAACAGGGTAAACGCCCTCTCCCCCTGGCGGATGACCCGCCCGGTCAGGTGAGTGCGAAAGGAGCGACCGAGACCGAGGTAGTGAATGGCTTCCAGCACGCTGGTCTTGCCGCTGCCGTTGCACCCGACCAGGATGTTGAGGCCGGGTGACAGCGCGAGACTGGCCTGCTGGATATTGCGAAAGTCGCTGAGCTGGAGTTTGACCAGGGACACGACTAGATCCGCATCGGCATTACCACGTACTGAGCATCCTGACTGTCAAAATCCTCAATAATGGCGCTGCTGATGGAATCGCTCAGGCTGATCCGGATTTGGTCACATTTTAACGTATTCAGCACGTCCAGCACATAAGAGACGTTGAAACCGATCTCCATCTCGCCGGCTTCGTATTGTACGTCAAGCAGCTCTTCGGCTTCTTCCTGTTCCGGGTTGTTGGCGGTGATGCGCAGCAGGTTTTCCTGCAGATTGAGACGCACCCCACGGAATTTCTCGTTGGAGAGGATGGCGGCACGGGCAAAGGCCTGGCGCAGATCCTCACGGCCGGCGATCAGGGCCTTGTCGCTGTTGCGCGGAATGACGCGGCGCCAGTCCGGGAAGCGGCCATCCACCAGTTTGGAGGTGAAGATGAAGCCGTCGAGGGCGGCGCGCAGGTTGCTGCGGCCGATCTGCAGCCGTACCGGCTTGTCTTCCGCTTCCAGCAGGCGCACCAGTTCCAGCACGCCTTTACGCGGCAGGATGACCTGATGATCGGGCAGCGATTCGCTCACCACCTCGCGACGGCAGGTTGCCAGCCGGTGACCATCGGTGGCCACGGTACGCAGGCCGTGGCCCTCGCTCTCGAACAGCATGCCGTTCAGGTAGTAGCGCACGTCCTGGCTCGCCATGGAGAACTGGGTCGCGTCGATGAGTTTTTTCAGCTCCAGCTGGCCGATGTCGAACTCGAGCACGGACTCCCAATCCTCGATGTTCGGGTATTCGGTGGCCGGCAGGGTCGACAGGTTGAAGCGGGAGCGGCCGGAGCGGATGATCAGACGCTCGCCTTCGGTATTGAGACGAATGTCCGCCCCTTCCGGCAGACCGCGACAGATATCCAGCAGCTTGCGCGCCGGTACTGTGGTGCGGCCATCCTGACTGTCACTGTTGAGATAGACCTGACCGATCATCTCCACTTCGAGGTCGGTACCGGTCAGTGACAGCAGACCGTTGCTGACATCCAGCAGCACGTTGCCGAGGATCGGCAGGGTCGGCCGGCCACCGAGGGCACCGGACACCAGTTGCAGAGGACGTAACAGGGCCTCACGGCTAATTTCGAGCTGCATCTGTGCTCTCCGTTGTGATTAGGAGTAAAGGTTTCGGATCAGGTTGGCAGGTTCAAGCTGCATCTGTGCACTCAGTTCCGTCATCAGGAAGAAAGGGTACGGATCAGGTTGGAATAGTCTTCCTTGATGTCGTGACTCTCTTCCTTCAGCTGCTCGATCTTGCGGCAGGCATGAAGCACGGTAGTGTGGTCACGACCACCAAAGGCATCACCTATCTCCGGCAAGCTATGGTTGGTCAGCTCCTTGGCCAGCGCCATCGCCAGCTGGCGTGGACGGGCGACGGAGCGGGAACGGCGCTTGGAGAGCAGATCCGCCAGCTTGATCTTGTAGTACTCCGCCACCGTCTTCTGAATATTGTCGATGGTGACCAGCTTCTCCTGCAACGCCAGCAGATCGCGCAGCGCTTCGCGCACGAAGTCGATGTTGATGGCGCGACCGGTGAAGTTGGCATTGGCGATAACCCGGTTCAGCGCCCCTTCCAGCTCGCGCACGTTGGAGCGCAGCCGCTTGGCGATGAAGAAGGCCACTTCGTCCGGCAGGTGGATCTGGTTCTCGTCCGCCTTGCGCATCAGGATGGCGACACGCGTCTCCAGCTCCGGCGGCTCGATCGCCACCGTCAGGCCCCAGCCGAAGCGAGACTTGAGACGATCTTCCACCCCGTTGATCTCCTTCGGATAGCGATCCGAGGTCAGGATGATCTGCTGGTTGCCTTCGAGCAGGGCATTGAAGGTGTGGAAGAACTCCTCCTGGGAGCGCTCCTTGTTGGCGAAGAACTGGATGTCATCGATGAGCAGGGCATCGACGCTACGGTAATAACGCTTGAACTCTTCAATGGCGTTATTCTGCAGTGCCTTCACCATGTCCTGCACAAACCGCTCGGAGTGCATGTAGATGACTTTGGCGTCCTGCTTGCGCTCCTTGATGGCGTTGCCGACGGCATGCAGCAGGTGGGTCTTGCCCAGACCGGTGCCGCCATAGAGGAACAGCGGGTTGTAGGCCCCACCCGGATTGTCCGCCACCTGACGGGCAGCCGCACGGGCCAACTGGTTGGACTTACCCTCGACGAAATTCTCGAAGGTATAGTTCACGTTGGTGTTGCTCTTGTGGTTCGGTTCGGGCTTGGCCTCGGCCTTGCTTTCCCAGCTCTTCTGCGAGTTATTCACAGGATCCGCACCCCGTGCCGGCGCCCTGGCCACCGCGACGGGATGGGGACGATTGCCGATGTCAAAACGCAGGGTGGGGCCATCGACCCCGCAGAGCTCATTGATGATGCCGTTCACCCGGATGAGATACTTGTCTCGAACCCAGTCCAGAACGAAACGATTCGGTGCATACAGGGTCAGAGTATTGTCACTCAACTCCGCTTGAAGCGGCCGGATCCACATGCTGAATTCTGCCGAGGGCAACTCATCTTGCAGCCGGTTAAGGCACTGCTGCCATAGCGAAGCAGTCACTCTAAACTCCCGTCGATTGATTAACTAAAGACCGGCTATTCTACGTTTTTAGCGGCTGGATCTCTAGCCGCGACCTCGCGGATCCAGCAAATAAGATCCTTGACTTTCAAGGATCCAGCAGCCGTGGATCTGATTTCATCCCCAAAGTTACCCACAGCCCGATCCCGTCACCGATGCACCAAAGATCCAGACCTGAAGCGGTTATTTTATATAACCAAATATCATTTATTCTTTAGGTTTTATTCCAATAACATCAGCGCAACCCCAGCGTTTACAACTAAAAATACAGAACTACAGAGAGAGAGGAATCACCATGACGTCATCCATCAAGCTGGTCTCCGGCGCCGCCATTCTGCTGGCCGCCCTGTCCGGTCAAGCCATCGCCCAGGAAACCATCAAGGTCGGCATGTCCGGCAAGTACTTCCCGTTCACCTTCGTCAAGCAGGACAAGCTGCAGGGCTTTGAAGTGGACATGTGGAACCAGATCGGCGAGCGCACCGGCTACAAGGTCGAGTTCGTGACCGCCAGCTTCTCCGGCCTGTTCGGCATGCTGGAAACCGGCCGCGTCGACACCATCTCCAACCAGATCACCATCACCGACGAGCGCAAGGCCAAGTACGCCTTCTCCCAGCCCTACGTCTATGACGGCGCTCAGATCGTGGTCCGCAAGGGCAACAGCACCATTCACGGCATCAAGGATCTGGAAGGCAAGAAGGTCGCGGTGAACCTGGGCTCCAACTTCGAAGAGCTGCTGCGCAAGAACGACCCCAACAAGAAGATCGACATCCGCACCTATGACTCCGCCTTCGAGCAGGACGTTGCCCTGGGCCGCATCGATGCCTTCGTGATGGACCGCGTCTCCACCGCCCAGCTGATCAAGGAGTCCAAGCTGCCGCTACAACAGGCCGGCGCACCGTTCGAAACCATCGAGAACGCCCTGCCCTTCCTGAAGACCCCGGAAAAGCAGGCACTGCTGAAGAAGGTCGATGACGCCCTCACCGCCATGCGCAAGGATGGTTCCCTGCGTCAGATCTCTGAAAAATGGTTCGCTTCCGACATCACCGACAAATAAATGATGGAATTTGACCTCGAATACACGCTGGGGCTGTTTCCCATCCTGCTCAAGTATCTGGGCACCACGATGGAAATGGCCCTGTGGGGATTCGCATTGGCACTCGTACTGTCGCTGGCCCTGGCGATAGTACGGGTCTTTCGCGTTCCCGTGATCCACTGGCTGGCGATGCTCTATATCTCGTTCTTTCGGGGTACACCGCTGCTCGTCCAGCTGTTCCTGCTCTACTACGGGCTGCCGCAGCTGTTCCCCATCTTCGTGGGAATGGATGCCTTCACCGCCGCCATCGTCGGTTTGACCCTGCACTTTGCCGCCTACATGGCCGAGTCGATCCGTGCCTCCATCATTGGCATCCACAAGAGCCAGATGGAAGCTGCCCTCAGCATCGGCATGAGTCGTTACCAGGCGATGCAGCGGATCATACTGCCGCAGGCGGCCCGCATCGCCACGCCGTCGCTGATGAACTACTTCATCGACATGATCAAGAGCACCTCGCTGGCCTTCACCCTGGGGGTGGCCGAGATCATGGGCAAGGCGCAGATGGAAGCCTCCTCCTCCTTCAAGTTCTTCGAGAGCTTCATGGCGGTGGCCCTGGTCTACTGGGTAGTGGTCATCTTCTTTACCCGCCTGCAGCATCTGCTGGAAGTGCGGCTCAACCGTGCCTATTAGGGGTTTGCCATGACAACGCAACCGACCCGCTTGCAATGCACGCCGGAAGTCCGTTTTAACTCTGCGCCTGTTTAAAGGAGGGCCATCATGATCAAGCTAACCGGCCTCTCCAAGGCATATGACGGCAATCAGGTGCTAAACAGCATCGATCTGGAGGTGAAAAAGGGGGAAATCGTCGTCATCATCGGCCCCTCCGGCACCGGCAAGTCCACCTTGCTGCGCTGTCTCAACCTGCTGGAGACTCCCGATACGGGCACCCTCGCCATCGACGATCTGCAGCTCAACCTGGCCAAGGCCAGCGAGCAGCAGGCCATCGAGCTGCGCAAGCGCGCCTCCTTCGTGTTCCAGAACTACGCCCTGTTTGCCAACAAGACGGCGCTGGACAACATCGCCGAGGGGCTGATCACCGTCTGGAAGCAACCTAAGGCGGAGGCCCATGCCACCGCCCTCGGCATCCTCAAGGACATAGGTCTCGCCGACAAGCAGGACGCCTATCCTGCCTCATTGTCGGGCGGTCAGCAGCAACGGGTCGGCATCGGCCGGGCCATGGCGGCTCACTCCAAGGTGATCCTGTTTGACGAGCCCACCTCGGCCCTCGATCCCGAATGGGTCGACGAAGTACTGGGCCTGATGAAGGAACTGGCTCGCCAGCACCAGACCATGGTGGTGGTGACCCATGAGATTGAATTTGCTAGAGATGTTGCCGATCGGGTGATCTTCATGGAGGGGGGCCGGATCGTGGAACAGGGCCCGCCGGATCAGATATTGGTCGATCCGCAGGATCCCCGCACCCGGGAGTTCCTGCGCAAAGTGCTTAAATAGCTCTCTCTTTGGCGGCTCTGCCGCCTTTTTTATTGGAGGATCCTTGTTAAACCCCGGGTTGCCAGTATAATCCGGAGCCCTTGATCCTTCGGATCCTCACGCTCGCCCAAGACCTTTTCGAGGTCGGGGAAGGATGGGAGGGAACGGCGGATTGACTAAAAGCCGAACTCTGTTTAGAATTCGGCCTCTTTTGCTAGTCGTCACACGCTATAGCTGGCGCGTCGGCTAAGTGTGACAATCAAAACTGTACAGAAATACGGAATCGAATCATGAAACGTACTTTTCAACCGTCCAACCTGAAGCGCAAGCGCTCTCACGGTTTCCGCGCCCGCATGGCAACTGCCAACGGTCGTAAAGTTCTGGCCGCTCGTCGTGCCAAGGGTCGTGCCCGCCTGGTAGTCTAATGCCTACCCAGCACGCCTTTTCTCGGGAGTTACGTCTGTTAACTCCCGAACACTTCAAACGCGTTTTCGCCGAGCCTGTCCGGGCCGCTTCTCCGCAGATTACGCTTCTCGCCTCTCCCAATTCGCTCGAACACCCTCGCCTTGGTCTCGCCGTGCCCAAAAAAGCACTCAAGCGTGCCGTCTGGCGCAACCGTGTAAAACGGGTGGTTCGGGAAAGTTTCCGCCTCAATCAAGCCAATCTGCCCGCTATCGACATCGTCGTGATCGCCAAGGCCGGTGTGAAGGAGATGGATAACGAGGAACTGTTCAAGTTACTGGAAAAGCTATGGCGCACTCTGTCACGCCGTTGCAATGGGTAGCTGTCAAACTGATACGCCTGTATCAGCTAATCATTAGCCCTCTGCTCGGGCCGCGCTGCCGTTTCACCCCGACTTGTTCCCAATTTGCGATAGAAGCAATCCGACTTCACGGTTTCATAAAAGGCGTTTGGTTAGCCAGCAAACGTCTATTAAAATGCCATCCCTTATCCGAGGGTGGTTATGACCCGGTTCCGCAACCAAAGCGAAGAAACTGAAGACTATGGAATCACAACGCAATCTCATCCTGATCGGTTTGCTGTTCGTGAGCTTTTTGCTCTGGCAACAGTGGGAGTCCGACAAGGCTCCGAAGCCGGCCCCGACTACCGTGGCCCAAACCGAACATTTCGTACCTGAAGCCGGTCAGACCGGTGATATTCCTCAGGTTTCCGAGCAAGCCAACGCGAACACCGCACGCAAGCTGATCACCGTCACCTCCGACGTGCTCAAGCTGACCCTGGATACCCAGGGTGGTGACATCGTCTCTGCCGAACTGCTGGCCCACAAGCTGGAAGAAGGCAAGGATCAACCGTTCGTACTGCTGACCAGTCAGCCTGAGCACCTCTATGTTGCCCAGAGCGGTCTGGTTGGTCGCAATGGCCCGGACAGCCAGCCCCAGGGTCGTCCCACCTATGAAGCCGCCCAGACCAGCTACCAGCTGGCCGACGGTCAGGATCAAGTCGTCGTCCCGATGACCTGGACCGACAGCAAGGGCGTGGTCTTCACCAAGGAGTTCGTCCTCAAGCGTGGTGACTACGCAGTCGGCGTCGACTACAAGATCGACAACAAGTCTGCCGAGCCGGTCCAGGTGCAATTCTACGGTCAGCTGAAGCAGACCGTGGCCACGCCGAAAGACCAGCAGGGTCACGCCATGGTGGCCAGCGCCTACCGCGGTGGTGCCTTCTCCAGCGAAGATACCCGCTACAAGAAGTACACCTTCGACGAGATGAAGGATGCCGACCTGAACAAGACCACCAAGGGTGGTTGGGTCGCCATGCTGCAACACTACTTCGTCTCCGCCTGGGCACCGAATGCCGACGACACCAACAGCTTCTACAGCCGCGTGATCCCTGGCAAAGACCAGGCCATCATCGGCTACAAGGCACCGCTGGTTGACATCGCTGCCGGCCAGCAGGCCGAAGTGACCAGCAAGCTGTGGGTCGGTCCCAAGCTGCAGGATCAGATGGCCAAGGTGGCAAACCACCTCGACCTGACCGTCGACTACGGCTGGCTCTGGTTCATCGCCCAACCGCTGCACTGGCTGCTGACCGTGTTTCACGGCTTCGTCCAGAACTGGGGTCTGGCCATCATCATGCTGACCCTGCTGGTGCGTGGCGTCATGTTCCCACTGACCAAGGCCCAGTACACCTCCATGGCCAAGATGCGCATGCTGCAGCCCAAGCTGGCCGCCCTGCGCGAGCGCTTCGGCGACGATCGCCAGAAGATGTCTCAGGGCATGATGGAGCTGTACAAGAAGGAGAAGGTCAACCCACTGGGTGGCTGTCTGCCGATCCTGGTACAGATGCCGATCTTCATCGCCCTCTACTGGGCACTGATGGAGTCCGTCGAGCTGCGCCACGCGCCGTTCGCCCTGTGGATCACCGACCTGTCGGTGAAGGACCCCTTCTTCGTGCTGCCGATCCTCATGGGTGCCTCCATGTGGTATCTGCAGAAGATGAGCCCGACCACCATTACCGACCCGATGCAGCAGAAAGTGATGCAGTTCATGCCGATCATCTTCACTTTCATGTTCCTCTGGTTCCCGGCAGGTCTGACCCTGTACTGGCTGGTGAGCAACGTCATCTCCATTACCCAGCAGACCATCATCTACCGTCAGCTGGAGAAGAAAGGCCTGCATACCCGCAGCTAATCGCTCCCGATGGCAAGATGGATGACAAAAGAGGCGGCCTTCGGGTCGCCTTTTTTATTACAATGACCCCACTGCTGTGAACATCAGCGAACAAATGAGCCAAGCAAGATGACTACAGATACCATCGTGGCCCAGGCCACCGCCCCCGGCCGTGGCGGCGTCGGCATAGTCCGCGTCTCCGGCCCCGCCGCCGAACAGGTCGCCGAGATAGTGCTCGGCAAACTCCCCCGGGTGCGTTACGCCGAATATCTGCCGTTCAGGGATGAGCAAGGCCAGCCGCTGGATCAGGGCATCGCCCTGCTGTTCAAGGCCCCCAACAGCTTCACCGGCGAAGACGTGCTGGAGCTGCAGGGCCACGGCGGCCCGGTGATCATGGACATGCTGGTGCGCCGCATCCTGCAGATAAAAGGGCTACGCCCAGCCCGCCCCGGCGAGTTCAGCGAGCGCGCCTTCATGAACGACAAACTGGATCTGGCCCAGGCCGAGGCCATCGCCGACCTCATCGAGGCTTCCAGCGAGCAGGCGGCCCGCAGTGCCATGCACTCCCTGCAGGGGCAATTCTCCGGCAAGATCCAGCAGCTGGTGGAGAGTCTCACCCGGCTGCGTATCTATGTGGAGGCCGCCATCGACTTCCCGGACGAGGAGATCGACTTTCTCTCCGACGGTAAGGTGGCGGGTGATCTCTACGCCATCATGGATGAACTGGATGCGGTGCGCGGCGAGGCCAAGCAGGGCGCCCTGCTGCGGGAAGGAATGAAGGTGGTGATCGCCGGTCGCCCCAACGCCGGCAAATCGAGCCTGCTCAACGCCCTGGCCGGCCGCGAGTCCGCCATCGTCACCGAGATCGCCGGCACCACCCGCGACGTGCTGCGCGAGCACATCCATCTGGATGGCATGCCGCTGCACATCATCGACACCGCCGGCCTGCGCGATACCCAGGACAAGGTGGAGCAGATCGGCATCGAGCGTGCCTGGGCCGAGATTGAACAGGCCGATCGGGTGCTGTTCATGGTGGATGGCACCACCACGGATGCGGTAGACCCGCGGGAGATCTGGCCGGAATTTGTTGATCGGTTGCCAAAAAAGATCGGCCTCACCGTGGTGCGCAACAAGGCCGACCTGACCGGCGAAGATCTGGCACCGAGTCAGGAGCAGGGCCATGCCGTCTATCGAATCTCCGCCAAGACCGAGCTGGGGCTGCCCGCCCTGCGCGAGCACCTGAAAGCCTGCATGGGCTTCCAGAGCAACACCGAGGGGGGCTTCATGGCCCGCCGCCGCCACCTGGATGCGCTGGAGCGCGCCGCCGAGCGGCTGCTGGTAGCCAAGGAGCAGCTGGAGGTGTTCGTGGCCGGCGAGCTGGTGGCCGAAGAGCTGCGCCTCGCGCAGGAGTCACTCAGTGAGATCACCGGCGAGTTCAGCTCCGACGATCTGCTGGGCCGCATCTTCTCCAGCTTCTGCATCGGCAAATAACACTGCACGGCAGGCAATAAAAAGCCCGGGATGAACCCGGGCTTTTTATTGCGCATTTTTCATCCACCAACCTAGAGACGGCGCAGGCACCACATGAAGTAAGCGCCCCCTAACAAGGTGGAGACCAGCCCCACCGGCACCTCCTGCGGGAACAGGATCTGCTGGCCGATCCAGTCCGCCGACACCATCAGCAGGGCGCCGGAGACGGCGGCACCGAGCAGATGCCAGCGTGCCCGCACCAGCCCCATCAGCTTGGCCATGTGCGGTGCCAGCAGGCCGACGAAGGAGAGCGGCCCCACCACCAGGGTCGCGCTGGCGGTGAGCACGGCCACCAGCAGCAGGATGGCGAGCTGGGCCCGGTTGAGCCGAATGCCGAGCGCGGCGGCCACCGCCGGCCCCATCGGCAGCAGATCGAGCCAGCTGCTGAGCAGCAGGCAGGCTGCCAGCAGCGTCAGTGCCAGCACGACCAACCCGCCGGCAAGCGGCAGGGTGACGTAATAGGTGGAGCCGGACATCCAGGAGAGCAGTTGCTGCACCCGCAGGTCACCGTTGGCCAGCGCGATGGCCTGTAGCGGCTCGAACAGCGCCGTGATGGCGATGCCGGAGAGCAGCAGCCGCTCCGGCTGGAAGCCGTGGCTGCGATTGACCAGCAGCAACAGCAGCAGACAACCGAAGGCACCTAACAGGCCGCCGGCCAGCATCATGGGCAGAGGCAGGGCGGGTAGCAGCAGCGCCGTGGCAATCACCCCCATGAAGGTGCCACCACTCACCCCCAGCAGCTCGGGACTCGCCATGGGGTTGCTGCTGACCCGTTGCAGCAGGGTGCCCGCCAGCGCCAGCAGCATGCCCGCCGCACCGGCCGCCAGGGTGCGCGGCAGCCGCCACTCCAGCTGGGCCTGCCAGCGCAGCCAGCTAGGCCAGTGCCAGCCGTCAATCCCCTGTCCAAACAGCAGGGAGGCCATCACCGCCAATACCAGCCCCATCAACATCAGGCCGACAAGGCGAGCCGGTGCCGGGTGGCGGGCCACCAGCAGGGCGGCATTCGCCTTTGGTGTGCCCGACTTGATACCCAGGCGCGGGATCAGCCACAACAACAGCGGAGCTCCCAACAGGGCCGTCATGGCGCCGGTCGGAATGAGTACAGAGCCGCTGCGGCTCAAGGATTGCAGCAACAGATCGGTGGCCGCCAGCAGCAGAGCGCCCAATAGCGGGGCCCACAGCAGTCGCAGGGCCAGTTTTCTCACCCCCAGCAAGCGCACCAGGGCGGGCGCCGCCAACCCGATGAAGCCGATCAGCCCCACCACGCTCACCACGCAGGCAGTGACGAACACCGCCAGCCCCAGTCCGGCGAAACGCAGGTGTTGAAGAGAGACCCCCAGACTGCGGGCACTGGCATCATCCAGCTCCAGCACCGCCAGCGGGCGCACCAGCACCGCGGCCAGCACGCCAGCCAGCAGCAGACGGGGCAGCAGGTAACTCACCCCGCTCCAGCTGTTCTGCACCAGCGAGCCACTGCCCCACACCAGCAAGCCTTTCAGCTCCTCCTGAAAGAACAGCAGGAGCCCCATGCTGATGGCCGCCAGATAGAGGTTGATCACCAGCCCGGCAAAGACGATGACCACCGGATTGAGCTGGCGACGCCAGGCCAGGGCAAACACCAGCCCCATGGCGAGACTGCCGCCGGCCATGGCGATCCACTCCTGCCCCAGCAGCAGCCAGGAGGGAGCAAACAGGGTCACCATCATCAGCGCCAGCTGGGCGCCGGAGGCTACCCCCAGGGTGGTGGGCGAGGCCAGCGGGTTGCGCAGCACCTGCTGCATCAGGGTGCCGGCCAGCCCGAGGGCGGCGCCGGCCAGCAGGCAGACGGCAAGGCGCGGCAGCCAGCTGAAGTGGACTACCGCCTGGCTGGCATCGGTCAGATCTGGCGATAACAGGGTCGCCAGCCAACGCGCCACCGGCAATTGATCGGCCAGCTCCCAACCGGCGAGCGCCAGCGTCAATCCCAGCAACAGGCTGACAGGCAGTCGCAGCGGCGATGGAAAAATCTGGTTCATCACAGCCCCTCCCCGCTTTGCCCATCCCGCTGCAGCGCAGTACTCAGCTGCACGGCAAAGCGACGCGCCGCCAGCACGCCGCCAAAACTCCACACCGCGGGCAGATGCAGCACGGCCGCCGCCCTCACCTGTGGCAGCTGCTGCCACAGACCGGGCTCCTGCAGCCGCTCACTCACCCCGACCGGGATCGGATCGACCACCACCAGCCGCGCCTGCGGCAGCGCCATCAACTGCTCCAGACTGGCCACGGCAAAGCCCCAGGCATTGGTCTCCCCCTGCCAGCCATTGCGCAGGCCGAGCCGCTGCATCACCGCCTCGAACAGGCTGTGGCGGCCAAATACCCGCACATGGCGCTCATCGATGAACTGCACCACCAAGAGGGGCGGCAGCTCTGCAGGCAACGCCGCCCGCATCTGCGCCAGATCCTGGTCCAGCCTGGCCAGCAGTTGCTCGGCCTCGGCGGTCTTGTTCACCAGCGCAGCTATGGTCAGGGTCGCCTCGTGCAATCGCTGCCACAGATCGGCATCCGGCTCGTAGAGCGCGATGGATTGCACCGGCGCGATGCGGGAGAGGGTCGGCGCCAGCGGGGCCGCCAGCGGCGAGATAAGGATGCGATCGGGTTTGAGCTCCGCCAGCAGCTCGCGGTTGGGCTGGGCGCGCTGGCCGATGTCCACCACGGCGGCCGGCAGCAGCGGCTCGCCGACCCAGGCGCGGTAGGAACCGACATCCCCCACCGCCAGCGGCGTCACCCCGAGCGCCAGCAGGGTTTCCGCTATGGTCCAGTCGACGGTGGCGATACGGGGTACCGACTTCACAGCATCGGCTCGAGGGAGGTCTGCAGCGGCAGGCACCACTGGCTCGGCCTGCAACATGAGCGGAGCCAAGAGGCAGCAGAACCAGCCAACTTTCTTGAATAAAAGCATCGAGATAACAAGCCTTGTCTAAACGATGGCGATGGCGTGGTCATGGGCCGGGTGGCGAATGACCTCCATCGGGATGCCATAGATGGCGTGCAGGGTCTCGCCGGTCATGATCTGTTCGGGTTCGCCGTGGGTCAGCAGGCGGCCGGAGTGCAGCGCCACCAGCCGATCGCAGAAGCGGGAGGCCATGTTGATGTCGTGAATGACTATGATGACCCCGAGCTTGAACTGGCGGCTCAACTGCTTGACCAGCGTGAGCACCTCTACTTGATGAGCTACGTCCAGCGCGGCCAGCGGCTCGTCCAGCAGGATGAAACGGCTCTCCTGGGCCAGCAGCATGGCCAGCCACACCCGCCCCCGCTCGCCGCCGGAGAGGGTATCCACCAGCCGGTCGGCAAAGCGTTCGGTATGGGTCAGCGCCATGGCCCGTTCGACCTGGCGGTGATCCTCCGCCCCCATCCGACCCAGCAGGCCGCGCCAAGGATAGCGTCCCATCTCCACCAGCTCCCGCCCGAGCAGGTTTTCGGCGCTAGGCAGATGCTGGGGCAGATAGGCCACCTGACGGGCGAAGTCGCGCGCCCCCCACGCCGGTAGCGGCTTGTCATCGAACCGGATCTCGCCGTCACTGAGCGGCTGCTGGCGTGCCAGCAGCTTGAGCAGGGTGGATTTGCCCGAACCATTGTGGCCGATGAGGCCATAGACTTTGCCCTGCTCGAAACAGAGATCGGTAGGGTGCAGCAGCGTGCGGTCATTGACCGCGAAGCTGGCTGATTTCATCTCAAACATAAGCGGTTCCTGTTGGCCGGGTTCAAACCGGCGCCTCTGCATTCAAGTCACAATCCAGATGGGCGACCGCATCGCGGCTCACCTGCTCGCGCCGCTCGCCGGTCAGCTCGCTGAGCCGGCCCTGGCGCATCTCCAGCAGCCGGTCGGCCTGGGAGAAGTAGAGATCATCGTGGCTGATGGCGATCACCGTCTTGCCCATCTCCTTCAAGCGCGGCAGCAACAGCTGATAGAAGATGCGACGGAACTGGGGATCCTGATCCGCGGCCCACTCGTCGAACAGCATCACCTCGCGCTGCTCGGCCAGCGCCAGCAGCAGGGCGACCCGCTTGCGCTGCCCCTGGGAGAGGTCGATATCGGCGATGAAGCCCTCTTCGATGGTGAGCTTGCTGCCCATCTGCAGCCGCTCCAACCACTCGGCCACCAGCTCATCCTTGGGCTCCGGCCCCAGCAGGTGCTGGAACAGGTGATAGTCGGTGAAGATGGCGGAGAAGAGCGCCAGATAGGCGTTGCGATCGGTGATCGGCTCCCCATCCAGCAGGATCCGACCCGCTACCGGCTGATAAAGGCCGGTCAGCAGCATGGCCAGGGTCGACTTGCCGGAGCCGTTGCCACCTATGATGAAGAGTTGCTCCCCCTTTTCGATGACCAGATCGATAGGGCCGACGGCAAAGCCGCCCTCCTCCTGATAGTGAAAGCTCACCTGCTCCAGCTCGATGCGCTGCCAGGTGCGGGGTGCGGACGGCAGCGGGAAGTCGGCGTCCGGTGCGGCCAGATTGAGCGCCGCTATCTTGTCGAACGCCACCTGGGCGGAGAGCAGGGTCGGCAAGGCGCCAATGCCCTGCAGCAAGGGGGTGCGCAAGAACAGCAGGGTCAGCGCGAAGGTGGCGGCCACCTGGGTGTCGGCCCAGCCCAGCCCGTTGGCCAGGAAGAAGACCAGACCGATGGCCCCCAGCATCATGATATTCGACCAGTTCACCGCGCTCAGGTGATAGGTGTCGGCGCGAATGATCTGCTCCCGATAGTCCTGCGCATTCTGCTGATAAAGCTGGTGGTAAACGAAGTGGGCCCGCTCGCGGTTGAGCGCCAACTCCTTGCTGCCAGCGATGATGGCCTGATAGTTCTGATAGAGCCGATCCTCGGCCTGACGCATATGGGAGAGATGGCGATAGACCCGGTTCACCAGCAGCCAGCCCACCACCATGGTGAAGGTGACCCAGAGCGTTGTGACGCCGAGCAGGGCCGGCGACAGCCAGCCAAGGTAGAGAGCCGACCCCAGGGTGAGCACCAGACCCTGCACCAGCTCGGGCAGGCGCACGAAGGCGATGGTGATCTGGCCGATGTCGCTGGAAAGGGAGGCCAACAGCGGCCCCTGGCCAATCTGGCGCAGGCGGGCGACATCGGTATCCAGCAACTGCTTGAGCAGGCGGCCGCGCAGCCGGTAGACGAAATGATGGCCGAGGGTGGTCAGCGCCAGCTGAGAGCCGAGCGTGATCACCAGCAGCAATAAAATGAGGCCGATCAGCTGGCCGAGCACCGGCAGCGGATCGCCGACGGATTCGACAAGAGACTGATTGATAAAGGCAATGACACCAATCCCGCTGACGGCACTGAGCAGGCTGAGCAGGGTAATGGCGATGAAGGGCCAACGATATTGGCGATAAACCAGAGACAAGAGTTCCATAACGGACCGGTATTCCAGAGAGAGCAGAGCAACTGCAGGTGAAAAGAAGGGCGGGAACCCAGTTCCCGCCCCGCTTCGATTACCAGCGGTAGTTGATGCTGCCCACTACGCTTCGCGGCTCGCCGTAGTAGCAGTAGTAGTCGCAGCTGGCCACGTAGGTATCACCCAGCAGGTTGTTGACGTTGAGCTGAGCCCGCCAGTTCTTGGCAAAGTCATACCCGATCATCGCATCCCACACGGTATGGGCCGGCACCTGGGCCGAGCCGTAGATGGGGGTGTAGTCCGCATTCACGGCACCGATGCCGACGCTGGAGCCGACGTAGCGCACGCCGCTCCCCAGCTCGAGACCGGAGACCGGACCCTGCTGCACCTTGTAGTTGCCCCAGAAGGAGACCTGGTGGCGCGGGATCAGGCTGGCACGGCGATCGCCATTGCCGGTGTCGTTGGTCTTGGCATCGGTATAGGTGTAGGCCGCGGTCAGGCGCAGCGCCTCGGTGGCCTGCACGCTCCCTTCCAGCTCGACACCCCGGGAGGTCACTTCACCGGCCTGGGTCTGCTGACCGGAACCGGTGGAGACCAGCGAGTTGGTCTGCTCCAGATCGAACAGGGCCAGGTTGATGTAGCCATCGAGGAAGCTCGGCGCGTACTTGACGCCGGTCTCGTACAGGGTGCCCTTGAGCGGCTTGTAGGATTCGCTGGTGTTGGGGTCGATCCCAGGCAGCACCTCGAACGACTCGGCATAGGCAACATAAGGAGAGAGACCATTGTCGGCCAGGTACATCAGGCTGCCGGAGAGGGAGAGCTCGTGATCATACTGCTTCTCGTTCTTGCCCTTGGCTTCGCTGATGTTGTGGGTCTCCACGTAGTCGAAGCGACCGCCGCCGGTCAGCAACCAGCGATCGTCCCAGCGGATCTGGTGCTGGGCATAGAGGCCGCTCTGGCCCTTGGTGCTCTTCTGGTGGGTGGCAGTGGACTCATCAAAACCGGGGAAGCCGCTGTAATCCGGGTTCATGGTATTGATGGAGCCCATGCCGTAGTTGTCGGCTTCCTGGCCTTCATTGACATGGCGCTGCAGATCCACCCCCAGCAGCAGGGTCTGCTCTGTGCTGTCGGTGTTCCAGTAACCCACCATCTGGTTGTCCATGGTGGCGCTCTTGGTGGTGCCGTCGCGATAGATCAGGCCGCGGAAGGCGGTGGTGCCTTCATAGGTCGGGAAGATATAGGTCTGGCGCAGCAGCAGATCGTTGTAGTTGAAGCGGACGTTCTGCTTGAACTCCCAGGTCTGGTTGAGCTGGTGGGCCAGCTCGTAACCGGTGGAAAGCTGGGTGTTGCGGTTGCGATCGTAATCCGGCTGACTCAGGTTGGTGCTGGGATCAATCTGGCCACCGCTGGTATTGAGGGTGCCGTAAACCGGGAAGAAACCGTTGGTCGGCACCCCTTCGTCGTGCAGGAAGCTGGCCAGCAGGGTCAGGCTGGTGCGATCCGAGAGATCGAAGGTCACGCTTGGCGCCAGATAGACGCGATCGTTGTAGGTGCCGTCCAGCACGCCGTCACGCTCCTTATAAAGAGCAACCATGCGGTAGCGGCTGTTGTCGGTCAGTGCATCGGAGACATCCACCCCGATCTGGCGGTGATCCCGGCTGCCCAGCTGCAGATCCAGCAGCCCCTGCGGGGTGGCGGTCGGCCGCTTGCTGATGGCATTGATCACGCCGCCGGGAGGCGCCTCGCCGTAGAGGATCGAGGCCGGGCCTTTGAGCACTTCCACGCTCTCCAGGCCGAACGGCTCCGGCGTCCAGAGATAATAACCGGTGCCGAACAGGCGGTTGCCATCCAGATAGGACGCGGCATCGAAGCCGCGCACCTTGAACCAGTCGGTATTGTTGTCGGAGCCATAGAGGCCGCTGAGCACGCCGGAGCGGTAGCGCAGGGACTCGTCAAGCTGCTGCACGGCACGCTGATCCAGCTCCTCGCGGTTGACCACGGAGACGGCGCGAGGCGTCTCGGCCATAGGCACTTCCACCTTCATGGCGGTACCGGTGACCACCATGGTCTCGCTGGCTTTCGGCAGTTCTTTCGGTTGTTCGGCCGCCAGCACGGGCAGGCTGGCCAACAGGCAGGAGAGCGGCAGCAGTTGCTGTGCCCCTCTCTTTCGCATCGCTGCGATGGGGGTGTTTTTTTGCGCAATCATAGTAAGTGTCTCAAATATCAATGAGTTGTTTCTGATTTCTTATTATTGGTAGCCGGTCATGCCGGTAGCCCGGTTCCTCAGGCGAATAAAGCAGCGACATGCTACTACAGGAGCCATGATCGAATCGATTCAATAATTGCTAATCATTTGCATCCGCATTGTTACTTAACGTATCAGGAGCCGAGCGGAGAACACACAAGAGGAGGAAACGGCCCCTTTTCGACACGATCGCAAGATTGGGCAGGATCGGTGGGCGGGGATCCTTTTTTCCGTACAAAAGCAGCGAGGATCCATTATCCCCAAGCTTTATCCATATTTATCCACACCCTTTGGCGGTAGAATCCGGCTTTCTCTTGCTTCGTCTGAAATCAGGATCCATTCCATGGCCAAACTCAATCTCGTCGTCGGCTCCATGCTGGGCGCCTCTGAATATGTCGCGGACCACGTCGCCGGCCTGCTGGAACAAGCGGGCCACCAAACCGAGATCCACAACCCCGCCAGCCTGGCCAGGGTGCTTGCCGAGCCGGAGGCCATAGTGCTGGTGGTCACCTCCACCCACGGTGCCGGCGATGTGCCCGACAATCTGCAGCCTTTCGCCAAGGATCTTGCCGAGCAGCGTCCGGATCTTGATGGCTGGAAATACGGGGTGATCGCGCTGGGAGACAGCAGCTATGACACCTTCTGCCAGGGCGGCAAGACGCTGGATCGACTGCTGGCCGAGTGCGGCGCCAGCCGGATTGGGGATCGTCTCGACATCGACGTGACCCGGCACGAGATCCCGGAAGATGCGGCCGAAATCTGGATCCGGGACTGGTTGGCCCTGATCGCCTGAACCGGGAGCGGGAGATCCGGCATGAACGGCTCGATCTCCCCGCTTATCCCCAGATCGCTATCCACCAGGTTATTAACAGGTGGATCCGGAGAAGTTGTTCCAAGGGTTCCCTTAGAATGCCCCGAGAAATTGTGAATAACTCCTGTGTGAAACTCTGTAAAACCTATAGTTATCCATGTATGAGATCTAAACCAAAGGGTGTCTGTGTATAAAAACCCTTGTTATCCCCCAGTTCACGGGGCCAGGATCCAAGCTTTTCCACAACCAGAGATCGCTCTTAAGACGATGATCTTTATGATCAAAAAGTGCTTATCAACAGAAGCGGCGGATCCTAATAAAAGATCCAATAAAAGATCGATCTAAAGATCCTTAAGATCTATTTAGTGGATCCTCCCTCCATACTGAACGTTAAGTAGACGTTCCCCTCAGGACGCTAAACAGATAGAATGTTCCGCCCTCGAGCACAGGCAAACAAAGATCTTCAGGCGTGCAGATCAAGGTGATCCCCAATGCAATACCATGAACAATTTGATGTGATCGTCGTCGGTGGCGGTCATGCAGGAACCGAAGCGGCAACAGCGGCAGCCCGGATGGGCCTCAATACCCTGTTGCTGACCCACAATATCGATACGCTGGGACACATGTCCTGCAACCCGGCGATCGGCGGGATCGGCAAGGGACACCTGGTCAAGGAAGTTGACGCTCTCGGCGGGATCATGGCGCGTGCCATCGATCTTGGCGGGATCCAGTTCCGTACCCTCAACTCCTCCAAGGGCCCGGCGGTTCGCGCCACTCGTGCCCAGGCGGATCGTCTGCTGTACAAGGCGGTCGTGCGCCAGATGCTGGAGAACTACCCCAACCTGAAGATCTTCCAGCAGGCCTGTGACGATCTCATCATGGACGGGGATCGGGTTGCCGGCGTGGTCACCCAGAGCGGGATCCGCATCAGCGGCAAGACGGTCGTGCTGACCGTGGGTACCTTCCTGAACGGCCTGATCCACATCGGCATGGAAAACTACAAGGGCGGCCGCGCCGGGGATCCTCCCTCGATCGCCCTCGCCCAGCGCCTGCGGGAACTGCCGCTGCGCATCGATCGCCTCAAGA
The DNA here is from genome assembly GCF_049175815.1 of Aeromonas sp. 600276. NCBI lineage: Bacteria > Pseudomonadati > Pseudomonadota > Gammaproteobacteria > Aeromonadales > Aeromonadaceae > Aeromonas > Aeromonas sp. 600276. The sequence continues at coordinate 99,898 of NZ_JAAKVU010000016.1, forward strand.
CAGGTACGCCGCCCCGCATCGATGCCCGCAGCGTCGATTTCTCGGTGATGCAGGCCCAGCACGGCGATGATCCGCGTCCGGTCTTCTCCTTTATCGGCGATGCCAGCCAGCATCCGCGTCAGGTGCCCTGCTACGTTACCCATACCAACGAGCGCACCCACGAGGTGATCCGCAACAACCTGGATCGCAGCCCCATGTACGCCGGGGTGATCGAGGGGATTGGCCCGCGCTACTGCCCGTCGATCGAGGACAAGATCACCCGTTTTGCCGACAAGACGGCGCACCAGATTTTCGTCGAGCCGGAAGGCCTGACCACCCACGAACTCTACCCGAACGGGATCTCCACCAGCTTGCCGTTCGACGTGCAGGTGCAGATCGTCCGCTCCGTGCGCGGCTTCGAGAATGCGCATATCACCCGCCCGGGTTATGCCATCGAGTACGATTTCTTCGATCCGCGGGATCTCAAGGCCAACATGGAGAGCAAGTGCATCGGCAACCTGTTCTTCGCCGGCCAGATCAACGGCACCACCGGCTATGAAGAGGCGGCAGCCCAGGGCCTGCTGGCCGGTCTGAACGCCGCCCTGCGTGCGCAGGGCAAGGATCCCTGGTATCCGCGCCGGGATCAGGCTTACATCGGCGTGATGATGGACGATCTCTCCACCCTGGGAACCCGCGAACCTTATCGCATGTTCACCAGCCGTGCCGAATATCGCCTGCTGCTGCGGGAAGACAACGCCGATCTGCGCCTGACCGCCATCGGCCGCGAGCTGGGCCTGGTGGATGACGAGCGCTGGAGCAAGTTCAACGCCAAGATGGAACAGGTGGAGCAGGAGCGTCAGCGCATGCGCTCGACCTGGATCCACCCGCAACATCCGTCGCTGGAGGCGGTCAACGCCCTGGTCAACACCCCGCTGACCCGCGAGCAGAGCCTGGAAGAGCTGCTGCGTCGCCCCGAGGTGACCTATGATGCGCTGATGGCCATCGAGGGGGTCGGGCCTGCGCTGAGCGATTCGGCCGCCGCCGATCAGGTGGAGATCCAGATCAAGTACGCCGGCTACATCGAACGCCAGCACGACGAGGTGGAGAAGCAGCTGCGCAATGAGAACACCCTGCTGCCGCTGGACATGAACTACCGTGACGTCAACGGCCTCTCCAACGAGGTGATCGCCAAGCTCAACGATGCCAAGCCGCAGACCATAGGTCAGGCGTCCCGCATCTCCGGCATCACCCCGGCGGCCATCTCCATCCTGCTGGTTCATCTGAAAAAACACGGCCTGCTGCGTAAAACCGCCTGAGGATCCTACCGTTGCAAAACATGCTGGAAAGATTGAACGGCCTGCTCATGCAGGCCGGAATTGTTATCACCGAGACCCAAAAGACCCAGTTGGTTCGGCTTGTCGAGTTGCTGCACAAGTGGAACAAGGCTTACAATCTCACCTCGGTACGAGATCCGGACGCCATGCTGGTCAAGCACATCCTCGACAGCCTGGTGGTGAGCCGGCACCTGCACGGTGAGCGCTTCATCGATGTGGGCACAGGCCCGGGTCTGCCCGGACTGCCGCTGGCGATCATCAATCCGGACAAGCAGTTCGTGCTGCTGGACAGTCTGGGCAAGCGGATCAACTTCATCCGCCAGGTGATCCTGGAGTTGGGCTTGACCAACGTGACTCCCGTCAAATCCCGGGTCGAGGAGTATCAGCCCGAGGTGGGATTTGACGGCGTGCTGAGCCGGGCCTTCGCCTCGCTGGAGGACATGCTGGGCTGGTGTCACCATCTGCCGTCGGCCCAGGGCAGCTTCCTCGCGCTCAAGGGACAGTATCCCGAGCAGGAGCTGGCCCAGTTGCCCGCCAACATCCGTCTGGTCGCCTCCCATCAACTGGTGGTGCCGGAGCTGGAAGGCGAACGTCATCTGCTGGAATTCAAACATATCCAGCCCTAATAGGGTCGCAGTTTCATTTAGGGGACAGTGTGGGAAAAGTCATCGCCATAGCCAACCAGAAGGGTGGAGTGGGTAAAACCACCACCTGTGTGAATCTGGCCGCCTCCATGGCCGCTACCCGCCGCAAGGTGCTGGTGATCGATCTGGATCCGCAGGGCAATGCCACCATGGGCAGCGGTGTCGACAAGTACGAAGTCGAGCGCACCGCCTATGAGCTGCTGATCGAGGACGCCCCCATCGGCGAGGTGATCATCCCCGAAACCTCCGGGGGCTATCACCTGATCGCCGCCAATGCCGACGTGACCGCGGCCGAAATTCGTCTGATGGAGTTCTTCGCCCGCGAGATCCGCCTGCGCAACGCGCTGGCCGCTGTGCGGGACAAGTACGACTACGTCTTCATCGACTGCCCGCCTTCTCTCAACATGCTGACCGTCAACGCCATGGCCGCCGCCGACTCCGTGCTGGTGCCCATGCAGTGCGAATACTATGCGCTGGAAGGGCTGACCGCCCTGGTCGACACCATCAGCAAGCTGGCAGCCGTGGTCAATCCGGATCTTAAGATCGAAGGGGTGCTGCGCACCATGTTCGATCACCGCAACCGGCTGGCCAATGATGTGTCCGATCAGCTTAAACAGCACTTCGGGGACAAGGTCTATCGCACCATCATTCCCCGCAACGTAAGACTGGCGGAGGCACCGAGTTTCGGCGCCCCGGCCATGCACTATGACAAATCATCGGTGGGCGCCAAGGCCTATCTGGCTCTGGCTGGCGAGATCCTGCGTCGCCAGGAGCAGGAGCGTCAGGTGACCATCGCAGACCGAGAGAGCATATGACGCCGAAAAAACGTGGGCTGGGCAAGGGGCTGGACGCTCTGCTCAGCACCAGCACGGCCGCGCGCCAGAAGCAGGTGATGAGCGATCAGCGCACCGAGCAGGCCATGGCCCCGACCCCGACCAATCAGGGCGAACTGCGCAAGCTGCCGGTGGAGTGGTTGCAGTCCGGCAAGTACCAGCCGCGCAAGGACATGTCGCAGGATGCGCTGGAAGAGCTGGCCAATTCCATCCGTGCCCAGGGGGTGATCCAGCCCATCGTGGTACGTCCCCTCGGCGAGCAATCCTTTGAAATCATCGCCGGTGAACGGCGTTGGCGCGCCTCCCAGCTGGCCCGCCTCGAGGTGGTGCCCTGCCTGGTCAAGGACGTGCCTGACGAGGCGGCCGTCGCCATCGCGCTCATCGAAAACATCCAGCGTGAAGACCTCAACGCCATCGAAGAGGCGGTCGCCCTGCAGCGGCTGCTGACCGAATTCGAACTGACCCACCAGCAGGTGGCCGATGCGGTGGGCAAGTCCCGCACCACGGTGACCAACCTGCTGCGTCTCAACCAGCTCAACGACGACGTGAAGCGCTTCGTCGAGCACGGTGACCTCGACATGGGTCATGCCCGTGCCCTGCTGGCCCTGAGTGGCCAGGCCCAGTCCGAACTGGCCAAACTGGTGGCCCAGAAGGGGCTGACCGTGCGAGATACCGAGAAATTGGTGCAAAAGGCGCTGGAACCGGCAAAAGCCAGGGTCGAGCCCGTCCGCGATCCCCAGTTTGGTTATCTCGAGCGCCAGATCTCAGAAAAAATTGGCAATCAGGTACAACTTCAGCCGGGAAAACAGGATAGCGGCAAGTTAGTAATTAGTTACGAGAACTTGGCGGATTTGGACCGGGTATTGAGCTATTTTGGCCTGTCAGAATCGTGATTTTTACGCTTTTTGTAGTAATAAAACATCCATTCCTTTTGATATGAACATAACCTTAATTCTGTGCGGAAAGCCGCAAAAATTAAGGATTTTTGCCATGTTGCAATAGCTGTCTTCAAGGGTATAATTTGACCGGCTTTTTGGGCTGTAAACGCGGGGTCTTCGGATCCCGATTTTTTACAGTTCTGTAATGTTCAGGGGTAGGTTGGTGAAGCAGAAAATAGCCTTGGAAGGTTTAACGCTGGCCTTGGCTATGCTCGTTTGTCAGCTCGTCCTGATCCTGGCGATCAGTACCGTCTGGTTTTACCAGAGCGGTGCGTTTGCCGGACGCTCCTCTCTCTACGGGGGGAGCATGTACTGGGTTCCTCAAGCCCTGTTCACGCTCTGGGTTCTGCGCCGCAAGGTGACGAAAGAGAGCGTGGGCTTGGTTCTGCGGGACTTTTATGGTGGGGCAGGGATTAAGCTCATTACTACAACAGGACTTTTCGCCCTGATGTTTGGCGCCGGGATCGAGGTCGATACCGTCTCGTTCTTTGCCACTTATATCCTCGCCCTCGTTGTACAGTGGATAGTCTCATTCACGCTTAACAACCACTATTAGGAAAACTCATGTCTGCAACCGGAGAAGTCCTGACTCCTCAGGGATATATCTCCCACCATCTGACCCATCTGCAAGTCGGGTCTGGGTTCTGGACAGTCAATGTCGACTCAATGATATTTTCTGTTCTGTTGGGCGCTCTGTTTATCTGGTTGTTCCGCCGCGTAGCCGTCAACGCTACCAGTGGTGTGCCCGGTAAACTGCAGTGCTTTGTGGAGATGCTGGTCGAGTTTGTGAGTGGTAACGTCAAGGACATCTTTCACGGTCGCAACAAGGTCATCGCACCTTTGGCCCTGACGGTGTTTGTGTGGATCTTCCTGATGAACCTGATGGATCTGATCCCCGTTGACTTTATCCCCCACGCTGCACAGTTGATGGGTGTTCCCTATCTGCGTGTGGTTCCCTCTGCTGACGTTAACATCACCATGTCCATGGCTTTGGGCGTGTTCTTCTTGATCCTGTACTACAGCATCAAGGTCAAGGGTATCGGCGGGTTTGTGAAGGAGCTGACGCTTCAGCCTTTCAACCACCCGGCGGCCATCCCGGTTAACCTCATCCTGGAAACTGTTACGCTGATTTCCAAACCTGTTTCTCTGGGTCTTCGACTGTTCGGCAACATGTATGCTGGCGAACTGATCTTTATCCTGATTGCGGGTTTGCTACCCTGGTGGTCTCAGTGGATCCTGTCCGTGCCTTGGGCAATTTTCCACATCCTGATCATCACTTTGCAGGCGTTTATCTTCATGGTGCTGACCATCGTCTATCTGTCGATGGCGCAAGAAGACCATGGTTGATGCAACTCAAATAATCCTTTTTATACAATCAATTACATCTAAATAAATGGAGATCCTCATGGAAAACTTGAACATGGACCTGCTGTACATCGCTGCTGCAATGATGATGGGTCTGGCGGCTATCGGCGCTTCCATCGGTATCGGTATCCTGGGTGGCAAATTCCTGGAAGGTGCAGCTCGTCAACCGGACCTGATCCCTGTTCTGCGTACCCAGTTCTTCATCGTGATGGGTCTGGTGGATGCGATCCCGATGATCGCCGTTGGTCTGGGTCTGTACGTGATGTTTGCGGTTGCCGGCTAAGTCATAGCGACCTCCGGACATAACCCATTAACTAACTAAGAGGACACAGGCTGTGAATATCAACGCCACCCTCCTCGGCCAAGCAGTTGCTTTTTTCTTCTTCGTAGTGTTTTGCATGAAGTACGTGTGGCCGCCGCTGATGGCTGCCATCGAAGCCCGTCAGAAAACCATTGCTGACGGCCTCTCTTCTGCCGAGCGTGCCAAGAAAGATCTGGATTTGGCCAAGGCCAACGCCACCGATCAGCTGAAAGAAGCCAAGCTCCAGGCTGCAGAAATCATTGAACAGGCCAACAAACGCAAGGCCCAGATCATTGATGAAGCTGCTGCCGGTGCCCAATCTGAGCGGGAAAAAATCCTGGCTCAGGGCCGTGCCGAGATTGAAGCTGAACGTCATCGTGCCAAAGAAGAACTGCGTAAGCAGGTTGCTGCTCTTGCCATTGCTGGTGCAGAGAAGATCCTGGCGCGTCAAATCGACCAGGCTGCCAACAGCGACATCGTCGACAAGCTGGTAGCAGAACTGTAACGGGAACGGGGCTATGTCTGAACTGACTACAATCGCTCGCCCCTACGCCAAGGCTGCTTTCGAGTTTGCCGTTGAGCACAAGGCGGTTGACCAGTGGCTGGGGATGCTCGGCTTCGCTGCACAAGTAGCGGAGAACGAGACCATCCACAACCTGGTAAACGGCTCTGTGGCTGCCGAAGAGCTGGCAAAGTTGTTTGTCGGCATCTGTGGTGAGCAACTCGACGAGCATGGTCAGAACCTGATCCGGGTGATGGCCGAGAATGGTCGCTTGGGTGTGCTGCCGGCGGTCGTTGCCGAATTCATCGCGTTCAAGGCTGAACTGGATAAAGAAGTTCAGGCTGATGTGATTTCGGCGATCGAACTGACCGACCAGCAGAAAGCCAATATTCAGGCTTCTCTGGAACAACGTCTCGCGCGCAAAGTGAAGCTGAATTGCAGCATGGATGCGTCCTTGATGGCCGGGGTGCTCATCAAGGCCGGTGACCTGGTTATCGACGGCACGGTCCGCGGTAAGCTGGATCGCATGGCTGACGCGCTGCAATCTTGATTGGGGTATTAGAGCATGCAACTGAATTCCACTGAAATCGCCGAGCTGATCAAGCAGCGCATTGCGCAGTTTGATGTAAAGAGCGAAGCGCGTAACGAAGGTACCATCGTCTCTGTGAGCGACGGTATCATTCGTATTCACGGCCTGGCCGATGCCATGCAAGGTGAGATGATCGAGCTGCCGGGCAACCGCTACGCTCTGGCATTGAACCTGGAGCGTGACTCTGTCGGTGCGGTGATCATGGGTTCCTATGACGGTCTGTCAGAAGGAATGAAAGTAAAAGGGACTGGCCGCATTCTGGAAGTGCCGGTCGGTCGTGGTCTGTTGGGCCGGGTGTTGAACACCCTGGGTCAGCCGATCGACGGTAAAGGTCCAATCGACAACGACGGCTTCTCGCCGATCGAAGTGATTGCACCGGGCGTTATCGAGCGTAAGTCTGTTGACCAGCCGGTCCAGACCGGTCTGAAAGCCATCGATGCCATGATCCCTATCGGTCGTGGCCAGCGTGAGCTGATCATCGGTGACCGTCAGGTGGGTAAGACTGCCATCGCCATCGACACCATCATCAACCAGAAAGACTCCGGCATTAAGTGTGTCTACGTTGCGATCGGCCAGAAGGCCTCCACCATTGCCAACGTGGTGCGCAAGCTGGAAGAGCACGGCGCCCTGGCCAACACCATCGTGGTGGTTGCCTCTGCCTCCGAAGCGGCTGCCCTGCAGTACCTGGCTCCGTATGCCGGCTGCTCCATGGGTGAGTACTTCCGTGACCGCGGTGAAGACGCGCTGATCATCTATGATGACCTGTCCAAGCAGGCCGTAGCTTATCGCCAGATCTCCCTGCTGCTGCGCCGTCCGCCAGGACGCGAAGCCTACCCGGGCGACGTTTTCTATCTGCACTCCCGTCTGCTGGAGCGTGCTGCTCGCGTCAACGCCGAGTACGTAGAGAAGTTCACCAACGGTGCCGTGAAAGGCCAGACCGGTTCTCTGACCGCGCTGCCGATCATCGAAACCCAGGCTGGTGACGTGTCCGCGTTCGTTCCGACCAACGTGATCTCCATCACCGATGGCCAGATCTTCCTGACTTCACAACTGTTCAACTCCGGTATCCGTCCGGCCGTTGACCCGGGTATCTCTGTATCCCGTGTAGGTGGTGCCGCTCAGACCAAGATCGTCAAGAAGCTGTCCGGTGGTATCCGTACCGCGCTGGCCCAGTATCGTGAACTGGCTGCATTCGCCCAGTTCTCTTCCGACCTGGACGATGCGACCCGCAAGCAGCTGGACCACGGTCAGAAAGTGACCGAGCTGATGAAGCAGAAGCAGTACTCTCCGCTGAGCGTGGCTCACCAGTCTCTGGTGCTGTTCGCCGCGGAAAAAGGCTATCTCTCCGATGTCGAGCTGAACAAGATCGTCGACTTCGAAGCCGCTCTGCTCTCTTACGCCAATACCCAGCATGCCGAGCTGATGGCTGAAATCAATGCCAAGGCCGACTACAACGACGCGATCGTTGGCAAGCTGACTGCGTTGCTGGACAACTTCAAGGCAACCCAGACCTGGTAAGCGTGTGTGGCAGCGCGAGCTGCCACCTGATGGAGAGTAAGAGATGGCCGGCGCAAAAGAGATACGTAACAAGATCGCGAGTGTGAAAAACACTCAGAAGATCACCGGCGCTATGGAAATGGTGGCAGCAAGCAAGATGCGCCGTGCGCAAGATCGCATGTCTGCCAGCCGTCCGTACGCTGAAACCATGCGCAAGGTGATCGGCCATATCGCTCAGGGGAACCTGGAATACAAGCACCCCTACCTCATCGAACGTGAGGTCAAGCGAGTGGGTTACATCGTCGTCTCCACCGACCGTGGCCTGTGTGGTGGTCTGAACATCAACCTGTTCAAGGCTGCCCTCAATGACATGAAGCAATGGAGCGCGAAAGGAGCCAAGGTTGACCTGGCTCTGATCGGCAACAAGGCCTCCAACTTCTTTGAACGGCACGGCGCCAAGGTGAAAGCTCACGTCGCAGGACTGGGCGATAACCCGAGCGTCAATGACCTGATTGGTTCAGTCAAGGTCATGCTGAAGGCTTACGACAACGGTGAGATTGACAGGCTGTATCTGGTGTACAACAAGTTCGTCAACACCATGGTTCAGCAACCACGAGTCGATCAACTGCTGCCTTTGCCCGTAACTGAAGACAGCAAGCTCGCCAAGAAACACCACTGGGATTACCTCTATGAGCCGGATCCCAAGCAACTGCTGGATACCCTGCTGATTCGCTACGTCGAATCCCAGGTCTACCAGGGGGTAGTGGAAAACTTGGCAAGTGAACAGGCAGCCCGAATGGTTGCCATGCAAGCCGCGACTGACAACGCCGGTAACCTGATTAACGATCTGCAACTGGTATACAACAAGGCCCGTCAGGCCAGTATTACCCAGGAACTGACAGAGATCGTGTCCGGTGCTGCTGCGGTGTAAGGCAAGGGTTATCAAAGGTTTAGAGGATTTGACATGAGTAACGGTTTCATCGTCCAAATCATCGGCGCTGTGGTGGACATCGAGTTCCCGCAAGATGCCGTGCCCCAGGTGTACGATGCACTGAAGGTTGTCAGCGAAGGTCAAGGCCAGGGTCTGGTGCTGGAAGTTCAGCAGCAGATCGGTGGCGGCGTCGTTCGTTGCATCACCATGGGCTCCTCCGACGGTCTGCGTCGTGGGTTGGAAGTAGTGAATAGCGGTAAATCCATCCAGGTGCCGGTCGGTGTATCGACTCTGGGTCGGATCATGAACGTACTGGGCGATCCGATCGACGAAAAGGGTCCGATCGGTGAAGAAGAGCGTTGGTCCATCCACCGCGCGGCTCCCAGCTACGAAGATCAGTCCAACAGCAACGACCTGCTGGAGACCGGTATCAAGGTTATCGACCTGGTATGCCCGTTCGCCAAGGGTGGTAAGGTTGGTCTGTTCGGTGGTGCCGGTGTAGGCAAGACCGTAAACATGATGGAGCTGATCCGTAACATCGCGATCGAACACAGCGGTTACTCCGTGTTCGCCGGTGTAGGTGAGCGTACCCGTGAGGGTAACGACTTCTACCACGAGATGATGGAGTCCAACGTACTGGACAAAGTATCTCTGGTTTACGGTCAGATGAACGAGCCGCCCGGAAACCGTCTGCGTGTGGCGCTGACCGGCCTGACCATGGCCGAGAAGTTCCGTGACGAAGGTCGTGACGTGCTGTTCTTCGTGGACAACATCTACCGTTACACCCTGGCCGGTACCGAAGTATCCGCACTGCTGGGCCGTATGCCCTCCGCAGTAGGTTACCAGCCGACCCTGGCCGAGGAGATGGGTGTTCTGCAGGAGCGCATCACCTCCACCAAGACCGGTTCCATCACCTCCGTACAGGCCGTTTACGTGCCTGCGGATGACTTGACCGACCCGTCTCCGGCGACCACCTTCGCCCACCTGGATGCGACCGTGGTACTGTCCCGTCAGATCGCGGCACTGGGTATCTACCCGGCCGTTGACCCGCTGGACTCCACCTCCCGTCAGCTGGATCCGCTGGTGGTTGGCAAGGAGCACTACGAGACTGCTCGTGGCGTTCAGACCGTACTGCAGCGCTACAAAGAGCTGAAGGACATCATCGCCATCCTGGGTATGGATGAACTGTCAGAAGAAGACAAACTGACCGTAGCCCGTGCCCGTAAGATCGAGCGTTTCCTGTCCCAGCCGTTCTTCGTGGCCGAAGTGTTTACCGGTTCCCCGGGCAAATACGTGCCGCTGAAAGAGACCATCCGTGGTTTCCAGGGCATCCTGAAAGGCGAGTACGACGATCTGCCGGAGCAGGCGTTTTACATGGTTGGCAGCATCGACGAAGTTGTCGAGAAAGCCAAGAAACTGTAAGCCTCGATAGGAGGGCCCATGGCTGAGATGATCTCCTTTCACCTGGACGTGGTGAGCGCCGAAGGAAAACTGTTTTCCGGTCGCGTGCAGTCCGCTCAGGTATCAGGCTCCGAAGGTGAGCTGGGTCTCCGCCACGGTCATGCTCCGTTGCTGACTGCCATCAAGCCGGGCCTGGTCCGCTTGGTGAAGCAGAACGGAACTGAAGAGGTGCTGTACATCTCCGGCGGCATGCTGGAAGTACAACCCGAAGCCGTGACCGTGCTGGCGGACACTGCGATTCGTGCCGACGATTTGGATGAGGCGAAAGCCCAGGAAGCCAAACGCGCGGCGGAAGAGCGGATCCACAGCTCCCATGGTGATATCGACTACGCCCAGGCCGCTACCGAGCTGGCCAAGGCGATGGCTCAACTGCGGGTCATCGATATCGTCAAAAAGAATTACCGTTAATAACGGTGAGGTAAAAAGCGACCTGCGGGTCGCTTTTTTTTTACTCGTTGGATAGACTCCGCCGAGTATTTCTTCATGTTCCAAAGGTCGAATTATGTCCCTCAACGTCGTGATCCTTGCTGCGGGTAAAGGTACCCGTATGCGTTCCTCCCTGCCCAAGGTGCTGCACCCGGTCGCCAACAAGCCCATGGTTTCCCATGTGATCGAGACTGCCCGCCAGGTGGGGGCCGAGCAGCTGCACCTGGTCTATGGCCACGGTGCCGAACTGCTGAAGGAGCGGATCCAGGCATCCGACCTGAACTGGGTGCTGCAGGCCCAGCAACTGGGAACCGGTCATGCGGTGGCCCAGGCCATCCCGTTCTGGAACGATGAAGACGACGTGCTGGTGCTGTACGGCGACACCCCGTTGATCCAGCCGGAGACCCTGCAGCGGCTGCTGGCCGCCAAGGCCGACGACGGCATGGCGCTGCTGACCGTGGTGCTGGACAACCCGACCGGCTATGGCCGCATCGTGCGCAGCAATGGCCAGGTGGTCGGCATCGTCGAGCAGAAGGATGCCAACGCCGAGCAGCTGGCCATCCGCGAAGTGAACACCGGCGTGCTGGTGGCCAACGGTGGCCAGCTGCGCAGCTGGCTCTCCCGTCTGGACAACAAGAATGCCCAGGGCGAGTTCTATCTGACTGACGTGATCGCCATGGCCCACGCCGACAACTGCCCCATCGCCGCGGTTCACCCGGACAGCGCCATGGAGGTGGAAGGGGCCAACAACCGGGTGCAGCTGGCCCAGCTCGAGCGCAGCTATCAGCAGATGCAGGCCGAGAAGCTGATGATCGCCGGTGCCACCCTGATCGACCCGGCCCGCTTCGATCTGCGCGGCAGCCTGGAGATCGGGGAAGAGGTGGTAATCGACGTCAACGTCATCATCGAAGGCAAGGTGGTGCTGGGCAACCACGTCCGCATCGGGGCCGGCAGCGTGCTGAAGGATTGTTTGATAGGCGATCACACCGAGGTGAAACCCTACTCCGTCATCGAAGGCGCGCAAATCGCCGACCAGTGCTCGGTCGGTCCCTTTACCCGCCTGCGCCCGGGTGCCGTACTGGAGCAGGATGCTCACGTCGGCAATTTCGTCGAGATGAAGAAGGCGCGCCTCGGGGTTGGCTCCAAGTGCGGTCATCTGACCTATCTGGGGGATGCCGAAGTAGGTGCCAAGGTGAACATCGGGGCCGGCACCATCACCTGCAACTACGACGGGGTGAACAAGTTCCAGACCATCATCGAGGACGACGTCTTCGTCGGCTCCGATACCCAGCTGGTGGCGCCGGTGCGCATCGGCAAGGGGGCGACCCTGGGGGCCGGCTCCACCATCACCAAGGATGTGGCCGAGAACGAGCTGGTGATCACCCGGGTGCCCCAGCGTCACATCAAAAACTGGGCTCGCCCGGTCAAGAAGAAGTGATGCCCGATCAATGAAATGCAAACCGGCGCCTGATGGCGCCGGTTTTGTTTTCAGTTCTCCTGCCCGCTGGCGGGGGGCGTCGGGGCGCTTCCCATCACCCGATACCAGTCCAGCTTGCGGGTTAGCACCATGACCAGCGCCAGGATGGCGAACAGCAGCAGGGCGCCGAGCAGCAGGGCTATCTCCTCGGCCTGCAGCAAGCCGAACAGGATGGCGTAGACCAGCCCGAGCAGGGCCGCGAAGCCGAGCCCCTGTTTGGGGCCGCCCAGCACATGGCTGAGGTAGAAGCCGTTGAGGGTCACGCTGGCCAGGGCGGCAATCAGATAGGCCCAGGCAAAGCCGAGGTGTTCGGTCAGTGCCAGCAGCACCAGATAGAAGATGGCCAGCCCGATGCCCACCAGCGCGTACTGGATCGGGTGCACCCGCAGCCCCTTGAGCAGCTCGAACATGAAGAAGCTGAGGAAGGTGAGGCCGATGAACAGCAGCGCATACTTGGCGGCCCGCTCGTTCTGCTGATAGTGATCCACCGGCTGCACCAGGCTGACGCTGAAGGCGGGCAGATCGCCGCTGGCACCCTTCATCATCCGGTTGAAACGGCTCTCCATGTCGGTGGCAAACCAGCTGCTCTGCCAGCTCGCCTCGAAGCCGCTGGCGGTGAGGGTACGGCTGCCCGGCAGAAAGTCGCCGATGAAGTTGGGGTGGGGCCAGTTGCTGGCGAGGTTGAGCCTGCTGTCCTGGCCGAGCGGCACCACTTCCAGCTGGTTCATCCCCTGCAGATCCAGCTCGATATGAAAGGCACCGTCTGCTCCCGGCAGGGTGGTAAGCGGTGCATGAATACCGGCCAGCCCGTCACCCAGCAGGGCGCCGGGGGCGAACGGGATGCGCTGCTCACCCAGTTGCAGCTCGGGTACCCGGTTGATGCCGCGGGCATCGGACAGCACCAGGCTCAGATAGGGTTTGCCTGCCACCAGGGCGGGATCGGCCCCATCGACGGTCAGATCAGGTTCGCCGCTGATCAGGGTTTTACCGTTCAGTTCGGCAGGCAATCGCCCGGAGAGGGAGAGCCGGGTGTGATAGACCTGGGCCTGGTAGATGCCGAGCTTGCGCGGGGTCACCTCCATGCTGGCCTGCACATCCAGCTGTTCCGGCAGCAGGTAGCGATAGAGCTGCAGCTTGCGCTCGAAGCGCTTGCCATCCTGCTCCACCGTGACGGTGCGGGTATAAGGCTGCACCACGACCGGCCCCAGCAGTCGCTGCGGCCCGCTGCTGCTGGCCATGATGCTGTGGATGGCCTGGCTGCGATAGGCCTGGCGCTCCCGGTTCAGCTCCATGATGGATTGCACCGGCACCATCAGCAGCAGGCTGAGCAACAGCAGCAGAAAGATCTTGTGGCTGAATATCTGTTTGACCATGACACGTCTCCTTGTTGATGGAGCGAGTGTGGCTGGGTCGGGTGAAGGGGGGATGGGGCTGTGTGAAGTGGCGGTGAAGGGGGATAAAAAACCGGCGCAGAGCGCCGGTCTGGGTATCACAGGGTTTTCAGTTTGGCCGGCAGGGCGGCCAGCACCTCTTCCCTGGCCCTGAGGGAGGCAAACTGCTTGCCGGGTTTCTGCACCACGGTGTGGACAAAGATGAGCTGCTTGCCCGGTTTGCTGGCCCAGCCGACGAACCAGCCGATCTGCTGATCCCGGTTGAGGCTGCCATCCAGCTTCTTCGGATAGCCCATGCCGGTCTTGCCGTGGATTTGCCAGCCGTCGATCTCGCTCACCTTGAGGATGTTGGCGGTGTACTGCAGGGTCTGCGCCGACACCGGCAGCTTGCCGCTCACCATCTTGCCGAGGAAGCGGGCCTGCTCCTGTGGACTGATGGCCAGGCTGGAGCTGAGCCAGGCCTGGGTCAGACCGTCGTGTTTGCCGGGGTTGCCGGAGAGATCCCGGTTGCCGTAGTCGAAACGGTCGACGTACTGCTGGAAGCGATCCATCCCCAGCCATTCAGTGATCTGCTGGGAGAACCAGACCACCGAGTAGGTTTCCCAGCGGCGCGGGGTGGTGGTCTCCCGCCAGGCGGGCAGCCAGTCGTCGTAACCCGGCTTGAAGGGCAGTGCCGGGTGCTCTTCGTCTACCAGAAAGCCGCTGTCATAACCCATCAGCGCCAGCGGGATTTTGAAGGTGGACGCGGGTGGCAGCTGGCTTGAACAATCCCCTTCGCTGGAGAGGGTCTGGCCGTTGCCGTCGGCATAGAGAAAGCAGCCGGTGGCGGCGCTGGCAGGCAGCGAAAACAGCAGGCCTGCGCCGAGCAGGCCGGATAACAGAAGGCGGGACATGGGGGCTCCTTGAGCACATAAAGTTCGCTGGGAAAACATCAGCATAGCGCCGCTTTATGTGCCCAGTGTGAAGTGTCAGCCCGCTGGCAACCAGAGCTCGGCCAGCACCCCGCCGTCAGCCTGGTTGGTGAGGGTCAGCCGACCGCCGTGCTGGCGCGCCACCTCCATGGCGAAGCTGAGCCCGAGGCCGCTGCTCTTGCCCTTGTCGGGTCTGGGCAGGGAGTAGAAGCGCTCGAAGATGCGCGGCAGGGCATAGTCCGGAATACCGGGTCCCTGATCCCGCACCCGGAAGCAGTAACCCCCCTCCTCCATGGTGCCGCTCAGCCTGAGAGTGCTGCCGACGGGGGAGAAGTCGAGGGCGTTGTCCAGCAGGTTGCCGAGGGCCTGCTCCACCAGCAGCGGGTCCCACTTCTGTTTCTGGGCTTCCCCCAGCTCGGCGTGCAGGGTGATCTGGCGGCGCTGGGCCAGGATCTGACGGGCGTCGAGCGCCCGCCTGCCCAGCCTGGCCGGCTCGACCGCCTGTCTGTCCAGCCCCTGCCCCGATTCCAGTTTGGCCAGCTGCAGCATCCGCTCGATCAGCTGCTGCATGCGGGCCGTCTCCAGATTGATGTTGCCGATAAAACGCTTTGCGACGTCCAGCGGCGGCACCTCGGTCAGTATTTCCCCTGCCCCGCGAATGGCGGCCAGCGGGCTCTTGAGCTCGTGGGTCAGGCTGTGCACATAGGCTTCGATGTAGGCCTTGCCGTCCAGCTGGCGGCGCATGGTCTCAAGGGAGCGGCCGAGCCGATCCAGCTCCGGGCTGTAGAGGCGTGGCAGAGTGGCGGGCTGGCCCTGGCTGACCGCATCGGCATAGTGCACCAGCTTGCCGATGGCGCGGTTGAGCCACCACACCAGCAGGGCGCCAATGAGCAGCGAGATGAACAGCAGCAAGGCTGCCCCCTGCAGCAGCTGGTGCTCGCTGCGTTCTATCATGGGCAGCAGGGTACGGTTGGGTTTGGCGACGGTGAGGGAGCCGAGGATGTCGTCCCCCTCCCGCAGCGGGGCGGCGACGTGCATCACCGAGCTGGTGGGATCGTCGGGATCGCTGCGGGTGCTGCGGGCGCCGTATTCGCCGCGCAGGGTCAGGTAGACGTCGTTCCAGCGCGAGTAGTCCTTGCCCAGATCCACCCCGTCCGAGTCGTAAACCACCTTGCCCCAGCGATCGACCACATAGATGCGGTACTCCGCCTGCTGCTTGAGGTGGCCGTCGATGAGGGCGTTGATGGGGCTCTGGTTGAGGCGAGCGAAGGCGCTGGCCAGCCGGCCGTCGGCCATCTTCCCCTCCTGCAGGTCATCCAGCGCCAGCGGGGCCAGCATCTGGGCCATGTCTACCAGGGTATCTTCGGTGGCGCTGCGCACCCCGGGTTTGATCTCCTCGACGAAGATCTCCAGCACGAACCAGGCGGCCAGCGCAAAGATCAGCACCAGCCCGCACAGCAGTTGCAGTCCGATTCTCATGTCATCCCCCGGCCGTGACCCGGCAACCGTCTGTTCATGCCTGCTCCAGGCTGTAACCCAATCCGCGGTGGGTCAGGATCAGGTTGGCGTCCGGATCCCGCTCTCGCAGCTTGGCGCGGATGGTCTTGATGTGGGTGTCGACGGTGCGATCCAGGCTCTCTTCCGCCCCGCTCCACACCAGATCCATCAGCTGCTGGCGGGAGTAGACCCGGCCCGGCGTCAGCATCAGGGTCTTGAGCAGCAGGTATTCGTAGCGGGTGAGCGCCAGCGGCTGGCCGTGAAAGCTGATGCGGGCCCGCTCCTCGTCCAGGGTGAGGGCCTGGCTCGGCTGGGGGGCGGCTGGCTGGCTGCGGCGCAGGATGACCCGCACCCTGGCGCACACCTCGCGGGGCGAGAAGGGCTTGGCCACGTAGTCGTCGGCGCCTATCTCCAGCCCGATCAGCCGGTCTATCTCTTCGCTGCGGGCAGTGAGGAACATCAGGGGAACGTCGCAGCGGGCTCGTACCTCCTTGCACAGCTCGAAGCCGCTGATGTCCGGCAACCCCACATCCAGGATCAGGAAGTCGGGGCGCGACTGCTCCAGTCGTGCCAGCAGCGGCTGGCCGAGGGAAAACCACTCCACCTCGAAGCCGTCGGTTTGCAGGGCATAGATCAGGGTGTCGGCGATGCTGGCTTCATCTTCTACCAGCCAGATGGTTCGTTTTTGCATGGCATCCTCGTCGCAAATCAGCCTCCCATTCTGGCATCGAACCATATCGGATCCTATTTGCCGTTTGATTTTTCCAGAAAAGGCATTAATATTTCGACATTCTTTCGAATCGAAACTTTAAGATGACCAAACGTAATACTCAGCAGCGCCGTCACACCATAGTGAGCCTGGTGCAGGAGCAGGGTGAAGTGAGCGTCGATGCCCTGGCCAAGCACTTCTCCACCTCCGAGGTGACCATTCGCAAAGATCTGGCCGTGCTGGAGACCGGTGGCCTGTTGCTGCGTCGTTACGGTGGCGCCGTGCCCCTGCCCAGCGAGATGGTGGTGGACGGCAATCCAGAGCAAGTTTCGAAACGAAAGCTGGCTATCGCCAAGGCGGCGGCCGAACGGATCCGTGATCACAACCGCGTCATCATCGACAGCGGCACCACCACCAGCGCCATGATCCCGCTGCTCGGCAACAAGCGCGGTCTCATCGTGATGACCAACTCCCTCAATGTGGCCGGCGCCCTGCGCGAGCTGGAAAACGAGCCTACCCTGTTAATGACGGGAGGCACATGGGACCCGCACTCCGAATCCTTCCAGGGTCAGGTGGCGGAACAGGTGCTGCGCTCCTATGACTTCGACCAGCTGTTCATCGGCGCCGACGGCATCGATCCGGAACGCGGTACCACCACCTTCAACGAGCTGGTGGGACTGTCACGGGTGATGGCCGAGGTGTCGCGGGAGGTCATCGTCATGGTGGAGTCGGAAAAGATCGGTCGCAAGATCCCCAATCTCGAACTGCCCTGGTCCAGCATCCATACCCTGGTGACCGACGAGGGGCTGGCCATCTCGGCCAGAGAACGAATTCAGGCCAAGGGGATCCAGCTGATCTGCGCCCCCGTGGCAGTCTGACCTGAACAAATCAATATCCAACCGAATCAATAGCGTCTTAAGGAGAAGTGTATGTGTGGCATCGTCGGGGCCGTCGCCCAACGTGATGTGGCTGAAATTCTGGTAGAGGGTCTGCGCCGTCTGGAATACCGCGGCTACGACTCGGCCGGTGTGGCCGTGTTCAGCGCCAGTCAGCCGCTGCAGCGGGTGCGTCGCCTCGGCAAGGTGGCCGAGCTGGCCAAGGCGCTGGACGAGCAGTCCGTGCACGGCGGCACCGGCATTGCCCACACCCGCTGGGCCACTCACGGCGAACCGTCCGAGCGCAATGCCCACCCTCACGTCTCCGAGCATATCGTGGTGGTGCATAACGGCATCATCGAGAACCATGAAGAGCTGCGGGAAGAGTTGAAGGCGCTGGGCTATGTGTTCAGCTCCGACACCGATACCGAGGTGATCGCCCACCTGGTGCACCACGAGCTGAAATCCGCCCCCAGCCTGCTGGCTGCCATGCAGGTGGCGGTGAAGCAGCTGCGCGGCGCCTACGGCACCGTGGTGATGGACAGCCGTGACGACAGCCGCGTGGTGGTGGCCCGTTCCGGCTCCCCGCTGGTGATCGGCCGCGGCATCGGCGAGAACTTCATCGCTTCCGACCAGATGGCGCTGCTGCCAGTGACCCGTCGCTTCATCTTCCTGGAAGAGGGTGACGTGGCCGAAGTGACCCGTCGCGACGTGCACATCTTCGATACCCACGGCGAGGCAGTGGTGCGTGAAGAGCAGGAGTCCGAACTCTCCCACGACGCCGGTGACAAGGGCGAGTACCGCCACTACATGCTCAAAGAGATCCACGAGCAACCCAAGGCCATCACCAACACCCTGGAAGGGCGTCTGGGCGGTGATCACGTGGTGGTTGAGTCGTTCGGCAACGGTGCGCGCGCCATCTTCGACAAGGTCGATCACGTGCAGATCGTCGCCTGCGGCACCTCCTATCACTCCGGCATGGTGGCTCGCTACTGGTTCGAAGAGATCGCCGGCGTCTCCTGCGACGTGGAGATCGCCTCCGAGTTCCGCTATCGCAAGTCGGTGGTGCGCCCCAACAGCCTGCTGGTGACCCTCTCCCAGAGCGGCGAGACCGCCGATACCCTGGCCGCCCTGCGCCTGGCCAAGGAGTCCGGCTACATGAGCTCGCTGGCCATCTGCAACGTGCCGGGCTCCTCCCTGGTGCGTGAATCGGATCTGGCCTTTATGACCCGAGCCGGTGCCGAAATCGGCGTGGCCTCTACCAAGGCGTTCACCACCCAGCTGGCCGGTCTGCTGATGTTGGTGGCCTCCATCGGTCGTTGCCGCGGCCACCTGAGCACCGCCGCCGAAGCTGAGCTGGTCAAGGCGCTGCAGGCCCTGCCGCTGCGCATCAAGGAGAGCCTGGCGCTGGCCAAGGATATCGAGGCCCTGGCCGAAGAGTTTGCCGACAAGCACCACAGCCTGTTCCTAGGTCGCGGCAGTCAGTACCCCATCGCCATGGAAGGGGCACTCAAGCTCAAAGAGATCTCCTACATCCACGCCGAGGCCTATGCCGCCGGTGAGTTGAAGCACGGCCCGCTGGCGCTGATCGATGCCGAGATGCCTATCATAGTGGTGGCGCCGAACAACGATCTGCTGGAGAAGCTCAAGTCCAACGTGGAAGAGGTGCGTGCCCGTGGCGGTATCCTCTACGTGTTCGCCGATGCCGATACCGGCTTCAAGAGCGACGAGACCATGCGGGTGATGAGCCTGAACCACGTGGAAGAGGTGATCGCGCCGATCGTCTATACCGTGCCGCTGCAGCTGCTCTCCTACCATGTTGCCCTCATCAAGGGCACCGACGTGGATCAGCCGCGCAACCTGGCGAAATCCGTGACCGTGGAATAAGCCGTCGCCGGAAATGAAAAAAGAGCCGCATTGCGGCTCTTTTTTTATCGGCTGTGCTGCCGGGCTGGCGTCATGACAAGCGCAGGTTGGTGATGGTCACGTCGTCCAGCGAGGGCACTATGATGCCGCTGGAGATGCTCTTGGCGATCGCCTGGTTGCGGTTCTTCGAGTCGGTCTTGTTGGTGACCTGATTGAGGTGGAAGTTCACGGTCCGCTCGCTGATGCCGAGGATGGTGGCGATCTCCCAGGAGGTCTTGCCCTCGCTGGCCCAGAACAGGCACTCCTTCTCCCGATCGGACAGTTCGGTCAGGTACTTCATCAGATCCGGCCTGCTCTTTATCAGCTGCAGCGCCGAGTTGAAGATGTAGCTGGCGCAGAACGACAGCAAGGGAACGTTTTCAAACATCAGATCGGAATTGGACTTCTCCTTGCTGATGAAGGAGAGGATGCCGTGTTCCCCCTGCGGCGTGTGCAGCGGGAAGGAGACGCCGTTTCTCACCCCGAAGTCGGCAGCCAGGTTCATCACCTCCCGGCTGGCGCTGGGCAGCCAGGGGGAGTCGCAGTCGAGCTTGTTCCAGAAGATGGGCTGGGTCTGCTTCAGCCCCAGGAAGACGACCGGATCCTGGGTCAGGTAGTGCCGCTCCGAATAGGCATCGAACCAGCTGGTGGGGCAGTTGTTGAACAACGCCACATGGGATTTCTGCATGCTGATGGGGAAAATAATCAGCAAACGAAAGTAATCAAAGCCCATCTGGTGACTGAAGCGCTCCAGCTGCTGCTGGATGTCGCTGGTCTTCTTGGCCTTGGTGAACCGATCGATATGTTCCCAGATCGCATCGTTGAACATGAACTTCTCCTTTTTCGATCTCTATCACATTGATCGAAAAGATATTTTTTATTTATTAATTTGGTGTTGTGACGAACAACGCCAGTGACTCCCGTGCTTGCTTAAAAATTATCCTGTTTTTTCAGCCGAAGGCCAACAAAATCATCTGATTGCCACTGACCCTCCACTCTGAGACAATGAGAATAGTTATCATTGTTAAGATTTATATCATGAACAAGTTTTGGGGTTTGGCCTTGTTGCCACTGTCAGTCCACTTCGCTGCCGGCGCCGACGAGCTGGTCGCGCCGGCACTGAAAAACAGCATAGCTGCCGGGAAAGCCTCCCAGCAGCGCGTGGAGAAAGCCGCCGATGCGGCCGTTGCCGCCAGGCTGGAGCTGCAGAATGCGCAGCTGCAACTGCGCGATCTGGAAGCCTACAACCGCTACATGCAGTCTCTGGTGGCCGATCAACAAAATGAGCTGGGCAAGTTGAGCCAGCAGCTGGAGGCGGTACAGGAGACCCGGCAAGGCCTGATCCCGCTGATGCTGCAGATGCAGGCCGAGCTGGAACAGCTGGTGGAGAGCGACATTCCGCTGCGCAAGGAAGATCGCCTGGCGCGGGTTGAACAGCTGAAAGCCACTCTGGCCAGGGCTGACGTGAGCGAGGCGGAGAAGTTCCGCCAGCTGCTGCAGGCCTACCAGATCGAAGCCGAATATGGCAGCCGGCTCGACAGCTATGCCGCCGAACTGGTGCTGGACGGCGCACCGCGCCGGGTCGACGTGCTGGCGGTGGGTCGGGTCTCCCTGTTGGCGATGACCGCCGATCGTTCCCAGGCGTGGCGCTGGTCCGGGCAGAACAAGCAGTGGCAGCCCCTCGACAGCCAGTGGCTCTCCCCCGTCGCCGAGGCGCTGGATATGGCCGCCGACAAGAAGGTTCCCCAGTTGTTGAATGTCCCCCTTTCTGTCAGCCGTGGTCAGGAGGCCCAGTCATGAGCGTCACCATGAAATGGTTCCCCCTCGCCCTCGCCCTCTCTCTGGGCACCACTGCCGCTGTGGCCGACGAAGCCTGGCAGCAGCAGGAACAGGCCCGTGAACAGCAGGCACAGCAGGATCTGGCGTCCGTCTCCAAGGAGCTGAACAGTGCCCGCGCCAAGCTGGCCGAGGCCCAGCGCCTGAGCAAGGAGCTGGCCAGCCAGTTCGCTACCAATGAGAAGCAGCTGGTGGAGCTCAATGCCCAGTGGGAGCAGGCCTCCGGCGACATGAACGAGATCTTTGCGGTCACCCGTCAGGGGGCCAGCGATGCGGTCAAGCTGCTGAGTGAATCCGCGGTCGAGGGTCAGTACCCCGAGCGCCTCGCGCCGCTCAAGGCGATGGCGCAGGAGAAGCAGGTACCGGATCGCGCCGCCCTCGCCCTGCTGCCTGCCACTCTGCTGCAGGAGATCCGCGAGTCGGGCCGGGTTGCCCAGTTCAACGGCAAGGTGCTGGATGCCCAGGGGAAGGGCAGCGAGCAGTCACTGACCCGGGTCGGCAGCTTCGCGCTGTTTGGCGAGCAGGGGTTCCTGCAGCCAACCGCCGAAGGCCTGAGCCCGGTGCTGGGCCTGCCCGGCAACGTGCTCTCCGCCGCGGCCGCCTATCAAGGCCAGGAAGGAGAAGCGCTGCCGCTGGATCCCTCCCACGGCACCCTGCTGACAATGCTGGCACAAGCCCCTACCTTCTGGCAGCAAGTCCAGCAGGGCGGCCAGGTCGGCGCCATCATAGTGCTGCTGGCCGCCATCGGCCTGGGGATCGCCGGGGTGCGGCTGTGGAGCCTCTCCCGTGAACTGGGTCGGGTTCGTCGCCAGCTCAAGAGCGGTGAATATCATGCCGACAACGCCCTCGGTCGGGTGCTGACGGTGGCCGACAAGCATCCCGAGCTGAGCATGGAGACCCTCGAGCTGCGTCTCGACGAGGCGATCCTGCAGGAGACCCCTCGCATGGAGCGCGGCATCGGCATGGTCAAGGTGATCGCGGCCATTGCCCCCATGCTGGGGCTGCTCGGTACCGTGACCGGGATGATCGGCACCTTCCAGGCCATCACCCAGTTCGGCACCGGCGATCCCAAGATCATGGCGGGCGGCATCTCCATGGCGCTGGTCACCACGGTACAGGGTCTGGTCGCGGCCATTCCGCTGATCCTGGCCCACAGTCTGCTGCAGTCCCGCTTCACCGAGCTCTCCAACGTGCTGGAGCAGCAGGTGGCCGGCATTTTGGCCGAGCGGGCCGAAAGCAACCGTGACGGGATGGAGCGGGCGGCATGATGCTCGACATCTGGCAACAGCTGCAGAGCTTCATGGGTCGTGGCGGCCCGGTGCTCTGGGTCATTCTGGCCCTGCTGGTGCTGATGTGGATTCTGATGATCGAGCGGCTGCTCTACCTCAACCTGGGGTTTGCCCCGCTACAGCGCCAGCTGCTCGGCCGCTGGCAGGCCCGCAGCGAGCGTCACAGCTGGCACGCTCGGGCGATTCGCGGGCGCTGGCTGGCCGAGGCCGAGCTTGAGCTCAACCGTCATCTGATCTTCATCCGCACCCTGGTGGTGCTCTGCCCCATGCTGGGGCTGCTGGGTACCGTGACCGGCATGATAGGCGTATTCGATGCGTTGGCCGCGGCCAACCGCTTTAACCCGGAGAGCATGGCGGGCGGGATCTCCCGTGCCACCATCCCCACCATGGCTGGCATGGTGGTCGCTCTCTCCGGCGTGTTGTTACTCAGCCGGCTCGAGAGCCAGGCCAAGCGTGCGCTGGCCAAGACCCGGGACGGCCTGCGAGAAGAGAAGGTAATGCAATGAGACGGCAATCCAAACGCCAGCGCGACGAAGTGCAGATCGACATGACCCCCATGCTGGATATCGTGTTCATCATGCTGATCTTCTTTATTGTCACCACCTCCTTTGTGCGCGAAGCCGGGCTCGAGGTGCATAGGCCCCAGGCCAGCCAGGCCAAGGCGCAGAAGTCCTCCAGCATCATGCTGGCGATCGGCCCCCAGGGGCAGATATTCCTCGACCGCAAGCAGATCGACGTGGAGCGAGTTCAGGCCAGCGTCGCCCGCCTGCTGGCGGAACAGCCCGATGCCAGCCTGGTGATCCAGGCCGACGAGCGGGTACCCCACGGCAAGGTGGTGCGGGTGATGGATGAGGCCAAGGCGGCAGGCATCGCCAACATCGCCGTGGCGGTGGCACCGAAATGAAATACAAGCTGATGAGCCTGGGGCTGGGGATTGCCCTCAGTCTGGGGATCCTGCTGTTCATGGCCACCCTGGTGGAACCGCCCAGAGGGGAGAAGGCGAGCGCCGAGCAGAAGTCCATCGTCATCAACATGCAGAACGAGGTGACCGAGGTGCAGGTGCGCGAGCGCCCGGTACCCCAGGAGCCGGAACCCCTGCCGGAGCCGCCTGCCGCGCTGGCCTCGACGCCGCTGCCTATGCCGGCGGCGGCCCCGCTGCCCTCGGTGCAGCCGAGCCTGGATCTGGTCTCCAGCCTCAGCGCGGTGCAGGTCTATGCCCCTGGTGTTGCAACCAGCCCCAACCCGGTCGCGAGCGGCAACTTCCATGGCCAGCAGCAAGGTGCCGGGATCGGCGCCGGTGACATGCTGATGCCGTTGCAACGGATCGAGCCTGTCTATCCCTATCGGGCCCAGCAGGCCGGCATCGAAGGGTCGGTGACCCTGCGTTTCAGCGTCGATGCCGACGGTCGGGTACAGGATGTGGAAGTGGTCGAGGCCAAGCCGAAGCGTCAGTTCGAGCGGGCGGCCATTCAGGCGATCAACAAGTGGCGCTATCAACCGAGACCCGGCGCCACCGACAAGCTGGTGCAAGTCATCACGCTCAAATTCAAACTGGAGTCATAACTATGTTGCGGATCTGGATCTGTGTGCTGGCCCTGGTCAGCCAAGCCTGTCTGGCGATGGAGGTGAGCCCTCTTTTCTCCCGCCAGCTGGAGCCCGTGATGAAGCTCTATCAGTCCGGCCAGTGGCAACAGGCCCAGAGCAAGGCATCCGGCCTCAAACCAAATAGCGAGGCTGAGCGCGCTTGGCTGGCCCAGTTGCAGGCGTCCCTGGCCGCCAACCTGCAGCAGACCGCGCAGGCCAGCCGTTACGTGGAGCAGGCGCTGGCCTATAAAGAGTGGCCCGAGCAGCAACAGCTGCAACTGCTGCGGCTGCGCGGTGACATCCAGGCCCAGCAATCCAACTGGGTCGGCGCCATCGCCAGTTACAAGGCCGCATTGGCCATCAAGGCTGACGATGCCTTGCGTCTGCGTCTGGCCGGCCTCTATTACCACAACAAGCAGTACGGTGAGGCGGCCAGCCAGAGCGAACAGCTGTTGAAGAAGAGCTGGCAGAAGCAGGCAGCCATCATCCGCCTCTCCGCTCTCACCGCGCTGCAGCGCTACGGCGTGGCGGCCGATCAGGCCGCAGAGCTGATCCGCCACGAGCCGACAGAGAGCAAGTGGTGGCAGCAGGCGGTGTCGCTCAACCTCTCCGCCAAGCGCGGCGATCAGGCGCTGGCTCTGCTGCAAACCGCCATCGACCGTCAGCTGATGGATGATGCCGCCGCCCGTAACCAGCTGATCCGCCTGTATGCCTGGCAGGGGCTGCCCTATCGCGGTGCCCGTCTGCTGGAAACGGCCATGGCAAAGGGACAGATGAAGCAGAGCGCCGAGAACCGTCAGCTGCTGGCCCAGTTGTGGGAAGGGGCACGCGAGTGGCCGAAGGCCGTCGACAGCTGGCAACTGCTCGCCCGCGAGCATGCTCATCCCAAGGCGGCCATGCGCGCCGCCGAACTGCTGCTGCAACAGGGCAAAACAGATGCCGCCATGACTCAGCTCGCGGCCATCAAGTCGGTGAAAGGGGAGCAAGGCAACAGGGCCAAGGCTCTGCTGGTGCAAGCACACCTTAATAAGGAGCAGTATGCCGAGGCGCTGGTGTTGGCCCGTGAGCTGCAGCAGCAGGGCAACTGGCAGCAGCGGGCGACCAGCTGGGTCAACTATATCCAGGCTCAAAGCGAAGAGTTGAGCAAAAAAGCGGCGTGAAACCGGGCGGAAACCTGTGATTAAAGGGCTTTAGTCTGCTTTTTCAGCAAACGAACGCATTTTTGCAAAAAGCCCTTGTCATCGCGACGCGCCTCCCTATAATGCGCCCTCACCAGCACGGCAGAACACGCCAACCTGATGAGCTCGCTT
>NZ_JAAKVU010000017.1:0-119636 GCF_049175815.1 Aeromonas sp. 600276
ATTGTTTTTGATGCTCGATGCTGTGAGTGCCCACACAGATTGCTTGATTCAAATTGTTAAAGAGCGACGCAGCTTTTAGCTGCTGCGGGAGTGGCATTCTACTCAACCGCCTTCTCGAGTCAAGCCTTATTTGCAAAGGCTTTTCGAGGCTATCGACCCGGCTGTTTGCGTTGCCGCTTGCCGTGTCGATGGAGGCGCATTATAGGGATCTGGAACATGCTTGCAAGCGACAATTCGCATTAAATTCGAAGAAATCGTTCAACCGCTCAACAATCAATCAAGAAGTCGCTTAATCCAGCAATTTCCTCGCCCGTAGTCAACGCCATCTATCTTCAATCATGCAGGACAAGTGCTGGATCAACAGCAGGATGAAATGGCTGCCACCATCGCCATATCCATGGTGATCGCGCTCACGCCTTCGGGTAACATAGCGCCCCTTTGCGATTCACACACTCTTGGGCTTTGGAGAGTTTAATGCCTTTTGCACTTGGCCAGCGTTGGATTAGTGATACAGAGACGGATCTGGGTTTGGGGACTGTCGTTGCTGTTGAAGGACGCATGGTTACCCTGTTGTTTCCGGCTACCGGTGAAAACCGCATGTATGCCAAAGAAGAGGCGCCGGTTACCCGGGTCAGCTTCAATGTGGGCGATCAGATAGCCAGTCACGAAGACTGGACCATGATGGTCGATGAAGTGCAGGAGAAAGATGGCCTGCTTATATATGTAGGTGTTCGCACCGACAATGATGAGCCGGTTGCCCTCAAGGAAGTGTTTCTCAACAACTTCATCAAGTTCAACAAGCCGCAGGATCGCCTGTTCGCCGGCCAGATCGACCGGATGTCCCGCTTTACCCTGCGCTACGAAGCGCTGGTCAACCAGCACAAACGTCGTCGCAATCCGACCCGCGGTCTGGCCGGTGGCCGGGTCAGCCTGATCCCGCACCAGCTCTATATCGCCCATGAAGTAGGCCACCGTTATGCCCCGCGCGTACTGCTGGCCGACGAAGTGGGCCTCGGCAAGACTATTGAAGCGGGCATGATCATTCATCAGCAGCTGCTCTCCGGCCGCGCCCATCGCGTGTTGATCCTGCTGCCCGAAACACTCCAGCACCAGTGGCTGGTCGAAATGCTGCGCCGCTTCAACCTGCACTTCTCCCTGTTTGACGAGGAGCGCTGCATCGAGGCCTTTGCCGATGCGGAAAACCCCTTCGAAACCGAGCAGCTGGTGATCTGCAGCCTCGATTTCCTGCGCAAGAAACGCCGCCGCTTCGAGCAGTTGCTGGAAGCCGAATGGGATCTGCTGGTCGTCGACGAGGCACACCACCTGGAGTGGAGCGAGGAGGCGCCGAGCCGTGCCTACGAAATGGTGGAAGCGCTGGCCGAACAGGTGCCAGGCGTGCTGCTGCTGACCGCGACCCCGGATCAGCTGGGCCATCAGAGCCACTTTGCCCGTCTGCGCCTACTCGACCCCGAGCGCTTCTACGACTACGAAGCCTTCCTCGCCGAGGAGCAAGCCTATGGCCAAGTCGCCAGTGCCGCCCAGGAGTTGCTGGATGGTGAGGCCCTGAGCGAAGCCGCCAAACAGACCCTGGCAGGCCAGCTGGATGGGCTGGATCTCACTGATGCGGCCGCCCGTCAGCAGGCAGTTGCCAAGCTGCTGGATCAGCACGGCACAGGTCGCGTGCTGTTTCGCAACAGCCGCGCCAACATTCAGGGCTTCCCCGAGCGTCATCTCAACGTCTACCCCATGCCGTTGCCGGAGCAGTACAAGACCGCCATCAAGGTGATGGGCATGATGGGTGGCAACGGCGGCGATCTGCAGACCCGTGCCCTGCGCTACCTCTATCCCGAGAAGATCTTCCAGCAGTTTGAAGGCGACAACGCCAGCTGGACCCAGTTTGACCCGCGCGTCGACTGGCTGCTTGAGTTGCTGATCTCTGCCCGTCAGCAGAAGATATTGGTGATCTGCTCCGAAGCAGCCACCGCCATCGCGCTGGAAGAGGCCGTGCGTACCCGCGAGGGGATCCGCGCCGCCGTCTTCCACGAGGGGATGTCGATCCTCGAGCGGGATAAGGCCTCCGCCTATTTTGCTCAAGCTGAGGGGGGCGCCCAGGTGCTGCTCTGCTCCGAGATCGGCTCCGAAGGTCGCAACTTCCAGTTTGCCAGCCATCTGGTGCTGTTCGACCTGCCCCTCAACCCGGATCTGCTGGAGCAACGGATCGGCCGTCTCGATCGCATCGGCCAGCAGAACACTGTCGAGATCCACGTTCCCTATCTGGAGGGCACCTCCCAGCGCGCCCTGCAGCTCTGGTATCACGATGGCCTTGATGCGTTCGAGCAGACCTGCCCGACCGCACGCCCGGTGTTTGAAGCGGTGCGTGACGAACTGTTCGAGCTGCTGGCCGCCAACACCGGTGAGCAGGCGACCCTAGAAGCACTGCTGACCCGCACCCGCGAGTTGCACGAGCCGCTCAAGGCCAAACTGGAACAGGGCCGCGATCGTCTGCTGGAGATCCACTCCAGCGGTGGCGAAGCTGCCAAACAGTTGGTCGAGAAGCTGGCTGCCGAAGATGACGACACCGGTATGATCTCCTTCGCCCTCAAGATGTTCGACGAGATTGGCGTCAATCAAGATGATCGCGGCGAGAACGCGCTGGTGCTGATGCCGGGCGATCACATGCTGGTGCCGAGCTTCCCGGGCCTGCCGCAAGACGGCATGACCATCACCTTCGATCGTACCACCGCCCTGTCGCGGGACGACATGTCGTTCCTCTCCTGGGATCACCCCATGATGCGCGGCGGTATCGACCTGATCCTCGGCTCCGAGATCGGTGCCACCTCAGTGGCTCTGCTCAAGAACAAGGCGTTGCCGGTCGGTTCCATCCTGCTGGAACTGATCTTCGTCGCCGAGTCTGCGGCCCATCCCCAGCTCTACCGCTTCATGCCGCCGACCCCGATCCGGCTGCTGATGGACAAGAACGGCAACAACCTGGGCGAGAAGGTGGCCTTCGATGCCTTCAACCGCCAACTGACGCCGGTCAACCGCCACCTGGGCAGCAAGCTGGTCACCGCTTCCCAGCCGGTGATCCACGGTCTGATTGGCCAGGGTCAGGCGATTGCCGAAGGACTGAAGGCGAATATTGTCGACCAGGCCCGTGCCCAGATGGCGCAAACTCTGCAGCAGGATCTCGATCGTCTGGAGGCGCTCAAGGCGGTCAACCCGAACGTGCGCGACAGCGAACTGGATTATCTGCGCAATCTGCAGGCAGAATTGCACCACCTGATCGACCAGACCCAACTCAAACTGGATGCCATCCGCTTTATCGTGGTTACCCATAACTGATAAAACGGTGAAAGCATCGTCTGGTTGATAACGACCAGACCCAACGCGAGTTGGCTGCCATGTACTTTTATCGTGGTTACCCATAACTGATGGGGGCTTGCCCCCGCTTTGACCAAAGATGCGAGACGCTATGTTTGTATACTCACCGCCCCTGGAACCCTGGCTCGATATCCTGTTCAAGGACAAGGACATCATGGTGGTCAACAAGCCCACTGGCCTGCTGAGCGTCCCCGGGCGCGGCCCCGAGAATGAAGACAGCGTGCTCCATCGGGTGAAGCAACAGCACCCCAAGGCGGCGGCAGCCCATCGTCTCGACATGGCAACCACAGGAGTGCTGGTGATCCCCCTCAATCCCAACTCTCACCGGGAGCTGAGCCGGCAATTTCGCGAGCGGGAAACCGAGAAACACTATCTGGCCTGGGTGTGGGGCGAGCCGGAACTGGATGCGGGTGAAGTGGATCTGCCGCTCTGCGTCGACTGGCCCAACCGCCCGAAGCAGAAGGTGGACTTTGAGGAGGGGCGTCACGCCCTGACCTTGTGGCAGAAGCTGAAGGTAGAAAATGGCAACAGCCTGATCAAGCTGACCCCCATTACCGGTCGTTCCCATCAGCTACGGGTTCATATGCTGGAGCTGGGTCATCCCATCCTCGGCGATAACCTCTACGCCCATCCGGATGCGCTGGCGGCGGCACCGCACCTTTATCTGCATGCAGCCAGCCTGACCATCAGCCACCCCCGCAGCGGCGAACGGATGACCTTCGAGGCACCAGCCCCTTTTCCGGTCTGAGCCAAGAGAGACATTGCGATATCGCAGACATAAAAAAGCCCCCATCGACGAGATGGGGGCTTTTTCGTTAGGGTCAGACGCGAATATCGATTTTACTTCCCAGAGAAGCGTTGGCCGATGTCGGTGCAACCGGTGCTGATTGAGCTGCTGTTTGCAGCAGTTTCAATGCAGATTCACCTTCTTGGGTCTGCTGTTTCTTGGCCAGGCTGGCCGTCATCAATGCAGAACCAAATGACGCAGATGCAGAACTAGATATATCCATGGTGTACCTCCTGCCCTAAGACTATCGGCCATCTTAGGCTAGACATGAGCACTTTGGCTAAATTAAATACGCCTTGTCGGGCTGACGCCGCTCCAGCCACTCCTCTTCCATCTCCAGCAGGGTCTGATAGACCTTCTCCGCCTGCTCGGGACGGCTGAACAGATAACCCTGACCATAGAGATGGATGTCGGTCAGGGTGCGCAGCACGTCGAGCTGGGCCTGGGTTTCAATCCCTTCGCACACCAGACTCTTGCCCAGCATGGAGCCCATCCGGCAGATGTTGGCGACCAGCTCGGACGCTTCGATGGAGGTATCGATCCCCTGAATGAAGGAGCGATCGATCTTCACCTTGCTGACCGGCAGTTTCTGCAGATAACTGAGGGACGAGTAGCCCGTCCCGAAGTCATCCAGCGCCAGCTGTACCCCTTGCTGGTTGAGGTCCTGCATCAGCTGCAGGGAGTTTTTCACCTCGCGCATGGTGGTGTCTTCCGTCACTTCCAGCACCAGGCTGGCAGCCGGGATATGGTGGTCCATCAGCGCCTTGGCCACCAGCTTCAACAGGTTGCGCTGATACATGCCGGGAGAGATGTTCACGCACATCTGCAGATCCACCAGGCCCAGCTGCTGCCATTGATAGAGCTGCTCACAGGCGGTGTTCAGCACCCAGCTACCCAGCTTTTCGGCCAGCTGAAACTCTTCGGCGACCTGGATCACCTCGTTAGGAGGGATGAAACCAAGCTCAGGGTGACGCCAGCGCAGCAGGGCCTCGACCGCCTCGCAGCGGCCACTTTCCAGGTTGACGATGGGCTGATAGTAGAGCTCGAGCGCATTGTGCTCCAGCGCCATGATCATGTCGCTGGCCAGATGCTTGCGACGCGCCGTCTCATTGAGCAGCGAGCTGTCGTAGATGACGTATGGCACATGGGTCTTGCGACTGTGGAACAGTGCCTGCTCGGCCCGGCTGAGCAGTTCCTGGGCCTGTTTGCTGTCCATCGGGAAGAAGGCGATGCCGATGCCCACCTCCAGCCGGAACGGATAGTTGTCGATGATGATGTCCTGCTTGAGCGCGTGCAGCAGACGGGCTACCAGCTCCCTCACCTGACGCAGATCACTGCTCTCGCGCTGGATCATGGCGAACTGGTCACCACCAAGCCTGGCCACCCACTCACCGTTTTCACACAGGCTACGCATCCGTTTCGCCAGCTCCTGCAACAGGAAGTCACCGGTGTTGTAACCGAACTTGCTGTTGATGTCGCGAAAGTCATTGATGTCCACCAGCACCAGACCAAACGGCGTCTCCTTGCTGGCGTAGGATTCCATCTTCTCAAGCAGGGCCAGGCGATTGGAGAGCCCGGTCAGGGGATCTATCCGTGCCACTCTGAAATGGCGGCGCGCCTCGCGGATCAGCAGACCGCTCAGCAGCATCACCGACAACACCAGCCCGGATACCATGAACAGCAGGGCATTGCGCAACTGGCCGAAGCGCTTGTCATTGCCCGAATAGACATTGATGTTCTTCTGCATCACGGAGGCGAGGGAATAGGAGAGTGGTTCCTGCAGAGGCGACAGCCGCATCATGATCTGCTGATAATCCGGCGTTCCCGACTTCAGGTTGGTGATGTTGGGCTCCATCTCGCGGATATTGCTTTCGATCAACTGCACAAGCCGCAGGGTCTTCTGCTTGTCCTTCATGCTCTGACGCAGCTGGCCGCTGAGCAGGATGGGGGTGCGGCTCCAGAGGATGTCGTAGCGCAACATCAGGGTATCGTGATCGATACCGCCATAATGGTAAATCTCGACGGAGTTGAGGAAACGCCCCAACTCCAGTTGCAACTGCATCAGGGCCCAGGAGACGTCATAGGTATACTTCTCCATCACCCGGGTCGCATTCTGTATTTGTGCGAGGCAATACAGAGTGCTCCCGGTGAACAGCAGGATGGATAGATAAAGAACGATGAGTAAAGGCCACGCCTTGGTCTTTGCTTTCACTCGTGCTCCCAGAAGCCACTACATCAATGCTGAATATCAATGGCATTCAATTGCCAAATCATCATGTCGGTAAACTCCGAGCGTTTCAGCTCGGGATATTGATCCAGCGGTAGAATAAACCAAAGCGGTCCCTTATTCCGTACCCGCATGGTGACCCCATCATCTTGCCAGGCCAGAATCGGGTCGTATTGCTTGACCTTATCCCAGTTGAGCCTGATCTGAAAACTGTTCAATGCGGTCAAGGTGATCGCCTTGCCATCCGCGCCGACGGCGGCCAGCAGATCGGCCAGCTTGGGGCCCACATATTTGTGCGGCTTGTCGACCCAGGGGTTGGCGGTCACGATCTCGTGCTGCGGCAAGGCTTTGAGCATCGCCAGATCGAAGGAGACCACCCCTTCGGTCGCTTCCGCCGGTTGGACATTGCCGGTCACCTTCAGGATGACGGGACCTTGCGGCGTTTCCAGCGCCATTACCGGCATGGCCAGAGAAAACAGTAATGAAATCAAACCCAGTACACGCATGTTCACCTCGGATAAAGTCACTGACAATAGACTCAGTCTAGTCGCCATAAAAAAAACGGCTCGCAAAAGCGAGCCGTTTGGTAACCCAGGCTGAATTACATCATGCCCATGCCACCCATGCCGCCCATGTCAGGCATGGCAGGGGTATCTTTCTTCGGCAGCTCGGAGACCATGCACTCGGTGGTGATCATCAGACCGGCAACGGAAGAGGCAAACTGCAGGGCAGAACGGGTCACCTTGGTCGGATCCAGGATGCCCATGGCCAGCATGTCGCCATACTGTTCGGTGTAGGCGTTGTAGCCATAGTTGCCTTCGCCGTTCTTCACCGCGTTGGCGATGACGGAGGCCTCTTCACCGGCGTTGATGACGATTTGACGCAGCGGAGCTTCCATGGCGCGCAGGGCAACCTTGATACCCACGTTCTGGTCTTCGTTGTCGCCACGCAGACCGGTCAGTTTGGCAGCAACGCGCACCAGCGCCACACCACCACCGGCAACCACGCCTTCTTCCACCGCAGCGCGAGTCGCGTGCAGGGCATCGTCAACGCGTGCCTTCTTCTCTTTCATCTCGACTTCAGTGGCAGCACCCACCTTGATCACCGCAACGCCGCCAGCCAGTTTGGCTACGCGCTCTTGCAGCTTCTCACGGTCGTAGTCAGAAGAAGTCTCTTCGATCTGCTGACGGATCTGGGCCACACGGCTCTCGATCAGGCCTGCATCACCCACGCCATCGATGATGGTGGTGTTCTCTTTGGTGATGACGATGCGCTTGGCACGGCCCAGGTCTTCCAGGGTCGCTTTTTCCAGCTCCATGCCCACTTCTTCGGAGATCACGGTACCGCCAGTCAGGATGGCGATATCCTGCAGCATGGCCTTGCGACGGTCACCGAAGCCCGGCGCCTTGACCGCAGCCACTTTCACGATGCCACGCATGGTGTTGACCACCAGAGTCGCCAGCGCTTCACCTTCAACGTCTTCGGCGACGATGATCAGCGGCTTGCCAGCCTTGGCCACGCCTTCCAGCACCGGCAGCATTTCGCGGATGTTGGAGATTTTCTTGTCGACCAGCAGGATGAAGGGGTCGTCCAGCTCGACGGCACCGGTTTCCGGCTTGTTGACGAAGTACGGGGAGAGGTAGCCACGGTCGAACTGCATACCTTCAACCACAGCCAGCTCGTCTTCCAGACCCTGACCGTCTTCTACAGTGATGACGCCGTCACGGCCCACTTTGTCCATGGCTTCGGCAATCAGCTTGCCGACTTTCTCGTCGGAGTTGGCGGAGATGGTGCCTACCTGAGCGATGGCGTTGTTGTCGGCGCAGGGCTGAGACAGCGCTTGCAGCTCGGCAACGGCGGCTACCACGGCCTTGTCGATACCACGCTTCAGATCCATCGGGTTCATGCCGGCGGCAACGGCCTTCAGGCCTTCGTTGACGATGGCCTGGGCCAGTACGGTCGCGGTGGTGGTACCATCACCGGCGGCGTCGTTGGCCTTGGAAGCAACTTCCTTGACCATCTGGGCGCCCATGTTCTGGAACTTGTCTTCCAGTTCGATTTCGCGAGCGACGGAGACGCCATCCTTGGTGATGGTCGGAGCGCCGAAAGATTTGTCCAGCACCACGTTGCGGCCTTTCGGGCCCAGGGTCACCTTGACTGCATCGGCCAGGATGTTGACGCCTTCCAGCATCTTGATGCGGGCTTCGTTGCCAAACTTGACTTCTTTAGCTGCCATTTTGTTCAGTCCTTCAATCAATTCTTGGGGGAAAGGGGTGGATTACTCTTCGACAATCGCCAGGATGTCGGTTTCAGACAGGATCAGCACGTCCTGACCATCCAGCTTCTCGGTCTTCACACCGTAGCCTTCGTTGAAGATCACCTTGTCACCAACCTTGACGGCGAGGGCTTTGACGTCGCCATTATCCAGAATTCGGCCAGTCCCCACGGCAAGAACTTCACCACGGGTGGACTTCTGGGCCGCCGTACCAGTCAAGACAATGCCGCCAGCGGATTTGGCTTCAGCTTCGATGCGCTTGATGATGACGCGGTCGTGCAGTGGACGAATTTTCATCGATAACTCTCCCAAAATGAGTCTCTGTGTTGCTTTGAGGAATGGCCATTCCTGGCCAAATTAGATATGTCTCCGATGTGGGGTACGTTTGTTAACCCTTCAAGGGCAAATACAAAAAAAATATTTTCACGTACTATGAAGGTCTTCGATGGATCGCCCGAGTCCCGGTCAGGAAACCGGTTTGTGCTGCCAGCAGCCAGAACTCCGCCAGATGTACAGAGACCAGCCCGTGACCCGACCCAATCCCCTGCTGACAGCCCCCATGACGTCCGTACTGCTGCGCATGACGGGTCCCATGATCCTCGGCATCGTCGCCATCCTCGCCTTCAACTTGGTCGATACCTTCTTCATCGGCATGCTGGGCACCCAGGCGTTGGCCGCCATCAGCTTCACCTTTCCGGTCACCTTCGTGGTCACCTCGCTGGCCATGGGGCTGGGGGCCGGCCTCTCCGCCGTGATGGGTCATGCCCTCGGCCAGGGCAAGCATGAAGAGGCCGCCCGCATCACCACCGACAACCTGTTCCTGGCGGTACTGCTGGTCACCCTCATCGCCGTGGCGGGGGCGCTCACCATACACCCGCTGTTCCGGCTGCTCGGTGCCAGCGATGCGCTGATCGCCCTCATCTACGACTACATGCTGATCTGGTATCTGACCGTCCCCATGCTGGTGCTGCCCATGGTGGGCAATGCCGCCATCCGGGCCACCGGCGATACCAAGACCCCGAGCCTGGTGATGACAGTGGCCGGGCTGGTCAACGGCGTGCTGGATCCCCTGCTCATCTTCGGCATAGGCCCCTTTCCCGAGTGGGGGATCCGCGGCGCCGCCATCGCCACCTCCCTCTCCTGGCTGATGGCCATGCTGGTCAGCCTCTATATATTGCGCCACCGCGAGGGCCTGCTGCGCTGGCGCCTCTCCCCGCGCCCGCAGCTACTGGCCCACTGGCGCGCCCTGCTGCACGTGGCCGTGCCTGCCTCCTTCACCAACATGCTCAACCCGCTGGCCAATGCGGTGCTGATGACCATCTTCGCCGGACTGGGCACCGAAGTAGTGGCCGCCTACGGCGCCGCCTCGAGAGTCGAGGCCCTGCTGCTCATCGTGATGATGGCGCTCTCCTCGGTGCTGGCTCCCTTCATCTCGCAGAACTGCGGCGCCGGCAACCCGGCCCGCGCCAAGGCGGCGCTGCAGCTCTGCATGCGCTTCGCCCTGCTGTTCCAGCTGGCGGTCTACGCGCTGACCTGGCTGCTGGCCCCCTTCATCGCCGATCTGTTCAGCGATCACCCGCAGGTGGTGCGCCTCATCGTGCTCTATCTGCACCTGGTACCCATCGGTTATGGCTTTCAGGGCATGGTGATGCTGCTGGCATCCGCCTTGAATGGCGTGAGGGCATCCAGCATCTCTTTTCTGTTCAACGGCTTGCGACTGTTTGTCTTCTTGCTGCCAGGAGCCTGGCTGGGGGCAAAACTGGGGGGAGAACAGGGGATCTATCTGGGGATCCTGCTGGCGAACCTGGCGGCGGGCACTCTGGCCTGGTGGTATGCCCGCCACCGCTTCGAGCAGTTGTGCCATCAGGGCAAGCCCTGATGGCCCGGGATTGAGCGCAGCACTTACTCCTTGCGCTCGAACTCCCCTTCGATGGTGGTACCGGCGCGCGGGGATTGACCCGGCTGGTCACTGCCAGGCACCTCGTCGAACGGCTGCTGACGGCTTTGAAAACCGCCCATCTGCATTCTGAACTGGTTGCTGCCGATCAGCTTGTCGGCCAGCTTGTTGCGCAGCCAGGGTTGCAGCAACAGGATGCCGAAGAAGTCGGTCACGAAGCCCGGAATGATCAGCAGCAGACCGGCCAGCGCCAGCATCATGCCCCCCATCACCTCACGTCCAGGCATCTCCCCCTGCTGCATCTTCTGCTGCGCGTTGAACAGGGTCTTGATCCCTTCGCTGCGCACCAGAGAGGAGCCCAGCACCGCCGTCAGAATGAGCAGGCCGACGGTCGGCAAGGCGCCGATCACGGAGCCCACCTCGATCATCACGGTGAGCTCGAGCACCACCAGACCGACCAACAATAGAAACAACTTGCCCATAACAACCTCAGTGCGGGTGAATGTGAATGAACCGCCGGCAGACCAGACAGCCGTCGATGCCGCTGCCAACCCACCATGATATCGGTTCCTGTTGATTAAAATGGGGGTCAGCGCGCACTTTTCAAGTGCGGAGGGTGACGCAGCGCCGGATCCGCAGAAAAACCGGCTTGCCGGACTGTGATTGAAGTCATTGTTCTGTCAAAGTTAATCGGTCGATTGCAATATCTGTTTAATGACCACAAGTTATTTGAGGTTGTCTCAAATTTAGTGATCCAGGTCTAATATCAGATACCTCAATTGGGGTAATATCGACGCCAGTAATGAAGGAGGCAAAAAAGGCCTCCAACCGCCCCACTCGATGTGTGGTGCTTCAGGATGAACCGTGCGTAAGGAACTCGCGACCACTCGGTGAGGATCGTTTCCATTTATCTGATTTCTGAGGCATTACAATGAGCGACATCAAGAACGTCCGCATTGAAGAAGACCTGCTGGGCACCAAAGAAGTTTCCAACGACATGTACTACGGCGTACACACCCTGCGCGCCGTCGAGAACTTCAAGATCAGCTCTCAGAAGATTTCTGACGTTCCGGAATTCGTCCGCGGCATGGTGCTGACCAAAAAGGCCGCCGCGCTGGCAAACGGCGAGCTGGGCACCATCCGTCCTGAAATTGCAGACAAGATCGTGGAAGCCTGCGACCTGATGCTGAACACCGGCAAATGCTTCGACCAGTTCCCGGTCGACGTTTACCAGGGCGGTGCCGGCACCTCCGTCAACATGAACACCAACGAAGTACTGGCCAACATCGCCCTCGAGCTGATGGGTCTGGAAAAAGGCCGCTACGACGTCATCAACCCCAATGACCATGTCAACAAGTGCCAGTCCACCAACGACGCCTACCCCACCGGTTTCCGCGTCGCCGTGGTGAACAGCACCGACACCACCCTGTTTGCCCTGGAAGCGCTGATCGCCGCC
Source organism: Aeromonas sp. 600276 (assembly GCF_049175815.1). Lineage (NCBI taxonomy): Bacteria > Pseudomonadati > Pseudomonadota > Gammaproteobacteria > Aeromonadales > Aeromonadaceae > Aeromonas > Aeromonas sp. 600276. Next base: position 12,024 of record NZ_JAAKVU010000017.1, read on the forward strand.
TTCGATGCCAAGGCTGCCGAGTTCAAGAACATCCTGAAGATGGGTCGTACCCAGCTGCAGGACGCGGTACCCATGACCCTGGGTCAGGAGTTCCACGCCTTCGCCGTCACCCTGCGCGAAGAGATCAAGTCCATCAAGCGTTGCCAGGAGCTGCTGCTGGAAGTGAACCTGGGCGCCACCGCCATCGGTACCGGCCTCAACACCCCGCCCGAGTACTCCGCCCTGGCCATCAAGCGCCTGGCCGAGATCACCGGTCGCGCCTATGTGCCGGCTGAAGATCTGATCGAAGCGACCTCCGACTGCGGCGCCTACGTGATGCTGCACGGCGCCATCAAGCGCATGGCGATGAAGCTCTCCAAGATCTGTAACGACCTGCGTCTGCTCTCCTCCGGCCCGCGCACCGCACTCAAAGAGATCAACCTGCCGGAAATGCAGGCTGGCTCCTCCATCATGCCGGCCAAGGTCAACCCGGTCATTCCGGAAGTGGTCAACCAGTCCTGCTTCAAGGTATTTGGCAACGACGTCACCATCACCTTCGCCGCCGAAGCCGGTCAGCTGCAGCTGAACGTCATGGAGCCGGTGATCGGTCAGGCGATGTTCGAATCCCTGAGCCTGATGGAAAAGGCCTGCATCTCCCTGCGCGAGAAGTGCGTGGAAGGCATCACCGCCAACCCGGAAATCTGCATGAACCACGTGCTGAACTCCATCGGTATCGTGACCTACCTGAACCCCTTCATCGGCCACCACGAGGGCGACATCGTCGGCAAGATCTGTGCACAGACCGGCAAGAACGTCCGTGAAGTCGTGCTGGAACGCGGCCTGCTGACCGCCGAACAGCTGGACGAAATCCTCTCCATCGAGAACCTGATGAACCCGCAATACAAAGCCAAGCGTTACACCCGCGAAGCCACCGTATAAGCGAGCAAATGGGCCGGGATCATCCCGGCCCATAGAGTCAGTTCCCGATAGGTCTTGCCCAGCCCCATCGGGAATTGGCTTTTCTGCCAAATAAAACCTAAAAAAACTGGAAAATGGAGTGTTCACTATGATTGGAATCGAGTTGCTCGTCGTGCTCGCCGCTATCTATCTGGGGGCCCGGATAGGCAGCATCGGCATCGGCTTTGCCGGTGGTTTGGGGGTACTGGTACTGACCTGGGGCCTCGGGGTGCAGATCCCGAGCGATCAGCTGGTCACCTACATCCCCTGGGACGTGATCATGATCATCGCGTCCGTCATCTGCGCCATCGCCTGCATGCAGCTGGCCGGCGGGATGGACTACCTGGTGCACCTGGCCGAAAAAGCCCTGCGCAAGAACCCCAAATACATCACCTTCGCCGCCCCTGTGGTCACCTACCTGATGACCATGCTGGCCGGTACCGGTCACACAGCCTTCTCCACCCTGCCGGTGATCGCCGAAGTGGCCAAGGAGCAGGGTATCCGCCCCTCCCGTCCGCTCTCCATCGCGGTCGTCGCCTCCCAGATCGCCATCACTGCCTCGCCCATCTCCGCCGCCGTGGTCGCCTTCTCCGGCATGCTGGAGCCGTTCGGTGTTGACTACCTGACCCTGCTGGCCATCTGCATCCCCTCCACCTTCATCGCCTGCATCCTCGGCGCCTTCGTCGCCAACATGCTGGGCAAGCCGCTGGACCAGGACGAAGTCTACCTGGAGCGCAAGGCCAAGGGGCAGATCAAGCTGCGTGGTACCACCCAGCTCGAGATCAAACCCTACGCCAAGCTGTCGGTCTGGATCTTCATCGCCGCCATCGTGGCAGTGATGGCCTATGCCACCGCCATCTCAGGTAAAGTCGGCCTCATCACCAACCCGCCGATCCCCCGTGACGGCGCCATCATGGGCATCATGCTGGCCGCGGCCACCATCATGACTCTGGTGTGCAAGCTGGACGTGACCCAGGTCACCAACATGCCGACCTTCAAGTCCGGTATGTCCGCCTGTATCTGCGTACTGGGTGTGGCCTGGCTCGGCAACGTCTTCGTGAAGGGCAACATGGATACCATCCAGCTCATCGCCGGCGACCTGCTGAACCAGTACTCCTGGCTGCTGGCCGTGGTGCTGTTCTTCGCCGCCATGCTGCTCTACTCACAAGGCGCCACCACCAAGGCCCTGATGCCGGCCGCCCTGGCACTGGGTGTCAGCCCGCTGACCGCCATCGCCTCCTTCGCCGCCGTGAGCGCCCTGTTCGTGCTGCCCACCTACCCGACCCTGCTGGCCGCGGTCGAGATGGACGACACCGGTTCCACCCGCATCGGCAAGGCGGTGTTCAACCACCCCTTCTTCGTACCGGGTGTGGCCACCATCGCCATCGCCGTGGCGCTCGGCTTCTTCTTCGGTGGCATGATGCTCTAAACAGCATTTAATTCCACAAATGTTCAAACGGCCCTCTCTGGGCCGTTTTTTATGCCTGCCTTTCTGGTCAAACCATTAATTAATCCTTGTCCGCTTCAGTTTCTATCAAGGTTCGCAGGGCTACTCTGGGCTATCGGAACAGATAACCGATCAACAGGGCCGAGCACAGGTCCGACAGTGTTTACACCAGAGGAACGAACAATGAAAAAAACAGCATTGACCATGGCCATCTCCAGCCTGCTGCTGGCCGGTGGTGCGCAAGCCGCGACCGTTTACAACCAGAACGACACCAAGCTCGACATCGGTGGTCGTGCCCAGGGCATGTACTACGGCACTGATGACAACGGTTCTGAAGGCGACGCCAGCTACCTGCGTCTGCACATCGCCGGCGAAACCAAGATTGCTCCGGAAATGCAGGCCTTCGGCTTTGCCGAGTACAACCTGCCGACCTCAGGTTCAGACAATGACGAGCTGCGTTATGCCTACGCCGGCATCAAGCACGATCGCTTCGGTGCCTTCAGCTACGGTCGTCAGGACGGCCTGTTCACCAAAGCCGTGAACAACTACACCGACGTGCTGCCCGAGTGGGGCGGTGACGGCCTGGGCAAGGACACCGAAGTGTTCGGCACCGGTCGTACCAATGGCCTGGCCCAGTACATCTACACCTATCAGGGCCTGACCCTGGGTGCCCAGTTCACTGGCAACAACGATCCGCAGAACGCCGATCGCTCCAACCTGACTGGCACCAACAGCACCTGGAATCCGAAGGGTTCCGCCGAAGGTTTCGCCGTGTCTGCCAACTATGACTTCGACATGGGTCTGAGCCTGGGTGCCGCCTACAACCAGGCCGGCAAGACCGACGAGCAGGCCGCCAACGCCTCCTTCGGTGGCGACAGCGATGCCAAACTGTACGGCGTGGGCGCCAAGTACGCCGTCGGCGACCTCTACCTGGCTGCCACCTACTCCCACGGTGAAGACCACATGTACGTCAGCACCTTCAACGGTTACGCCGAGAAGATGGATGGCTACGAAGCCGTGGCCCAGTATGCCTTCGGCAAGTTCAAGCCGTCCGTGGCCTACCTGCGCACCGACGTGAAGGACAACGCTCGCGGCATCGATGACACCGCCACCGAATACGTCTCCATCGGTGCCTGGTACAACTTCACCGACAACTTCAACGCCTACGTTGACTACAAGATCAACCTGCTGGACAACGTCAACGGCACCCACACCAACTCGCTGGGCAAGAACACCGACGACGTGGTCGCCGTGGCCCTGCAGTACAACTTCTAAGTCTTCCTGTAGCCTACTGTATTTTTTACCGGCCGCTTGCGGCCGGTTTTTTTATGCCCATTCAGACATTGACCCGCGCCAGACTCGACTCGCGATGAAAGCAGTTGGCCAGCAGCAGCAAGGTGGTCACGCCCACTGTGCCCAGCACCAGCCAGGGCAACCAGGGCTGCCCCTGAGCCATGGCGTAGTCATGCAGGGCGCCGCCCCCCACGTAACCCGTCATGCCTCCCAGCGCCAGCCCTAGCCGGCTGAAGCCCATGTAGCTGCCGCGCGCCCCCGGCTGCGCCAGCTTGGTCATCAGGGTCTCCCGCGCCGGCTCGGCGATGACGATCCCCAGATAGAAGCAGGCCAGCAGCATGAACACGGCTGGCAGGGTGTTGGCAAAGGCCACCAGCCCGATGCCTGTGGTCATCAGCAGTACCCCGGCCATCAGCCGGCTCTCCAGCTTGAAGCGCCGCTCGCCATAGCGTGCCAGCGGATAGAGCAGCGCCAGCGAGATGGCGGTCTCCAGGGTATACATCCAGCCCACCGCCGTGGTACTGCCCGCCATCTGCTTGACCAGGATGGGGAAGATCAGCATCACCTGCACCCAGAGCGCGTAGTAGCCGCTCAGGATCAGTACCAGCCGGCAGAATGCCTTGTCGGCCAGCACCTGGCCGAGACCGGCCCGGATCGGGGTCGGCCGCACCGAGAGCTTGTAGGGGGGCAGGATCAGCAGGTTGCACAGGGCGGCGCAGACGAACAGGCCGGCCCCCAGCAGACAGACATATTCGAAATCGAAGTTGAGCAGCCAGCTGCCGAGCAGGGCCCCCACCACGGCGCCGGCGCTCTCCAGCATCATCAGCAAGGAGATGTAGCGACCCCGCTCCCGCGGCCGGGTGAACTTGATCACCAGCGCCGCCCGGGGCGGGTCGAACAGGCAGCCGCCGAGGCCCGAGATGATGCAGGAGAGGATCAGCTCAAGGCCGCTCTGGGCATAGGCCAGGCTGGCAAAACCCGCCGCCCGCAGCAGCATGCCCCCCACGATGAGCGGGCGCGCCCCGAACTTGTCCGCCAGCGAGCCCCCCAGAATGCCCAGCCCCTGCTGGGTCAGCTGGCGCAACCCCAGCGCCAGCCCGACCACCCCGGCCGCCCAGCCGAGCTGATCCACGAAGCGCAGGCTGATCATGGGCATCACCACGAAGAACCCCAGGATCACCAACAGGGAATCCAACGCCAAAAACCACCGCCCCAACCGCCTCGCCCGATCCACCATGACTACCCGTCCCCTGCTGCTCTGATGACATTCATATCGATTACTGCTCGTCGCCCGAATGACGCCGTCACCAAACGGACTCAAGGTGCTGCAAGCCCCTGAGCCGGTGTGGCAATATGCCAAAGCACAACGATTGATACTGCTATTCTGGAAGGACGCCAGATATAGTGGTAGCCGACAACTGGCTATATTTCATATTGGATTATCTTATGGCTATGACCCTCGACGATCTGCAGTTGCTGCTGGATGTGGTCAATCGCGGCAGTTTCAGCAAGGCGGCGGCCGTGCGCGGCTGGTCGCAACCCATGGTGAGCCAGCGGATCGCCGTACTGGAGCAGGATCTGGGCCAGCCCCTGTTTCGCCGCCATCGGCGCGGCGCCACCCCCACCCCGGCCTGCGAGCAGTTTCTGCCCGCGGCGAGCGCGGCCCTCAGCGCATTGGAAGGGGGCCGGCTGGCCATGCAGGGGGCACCGGCGCTGCCGCGCATCCGGCTCGCCTGCCTGCCCTCTCTGACGACAGTGGTGTTCGGCCCCCTGTTGCTGGCACTGGTCGACGAGACCTTCGAGATCCGCTGCAACACGGATCACTCCGGCATCATCATGCAGGAGCTGTTGACCGGCGAGACCGACGTCGGCTTCATCCTCAAGTGCCCCGCCATCGCCGGCATCCAGCTCGAGCTGCTCTACCGCTCCCCCATCATAGCGGTGGCCTGCGCCACCCATCCGCTGGCCGGGCGACAGGGGTTGACCCTGCAGGACATCGCCAATGAACGGCTGGCGCCCCAGCAGTGGGGCACCGGTTGCGACGAGCTGATCCTGCAGCTGCGCCTGCTGCGCCAGGTGGCGAGCCCGCTGCACGCCATCCAGCCCGCCAGCGCGGCGCGGGAGCTGGCGCTGGAACACGGCTTCATCACCCTGATGCCGGCGCTCGCCATTGCCCGGGATCTGGAGTTTGGCCGGCTGGTGCAGCTGGACGTGGTGGATCTGCCGCCGGATCACTGGGACGTGATGATGGCCTGGCGCAGCGGCAAGCGCCCCAACCCCGCCAAGGAGCGGGTGCTGGAGGCCGCCCGCACCCTGGCCGCCCGCTGGGCGGGCAAACCCGCATAAAAAAAGCGCCGGACAAGTCCGGCGCTTCACTGTTGTCAACGGCCACTGATGATCAGTAGCTGGCCTTGAGGGTCACTCCGGAGAAGGCGCTGAAGGCGCTCAGCTGCACGTTCCAGGTCCCCGCCTTGGGCGAGTTCAGGGTGCAGGTCTCGGCGTTGCCGCTCTTGTACGGACGACAGTCATAGCTGCTGCTGGTCGGCACGCTGCCGAATTTCACATAGAGGTCCGCATCGCCGGTACCGCCGCTGCTGGCGATCACCAGCTGGCTCTTGCCGGCCGGCACGTCGATGGTGAAGTTCAGCTTGCCACCCTTGGCGGCGGAGAGACCGGTCACCGGTACCCCGTTTTGCAGCACGCTGCCAGTGGGCGGAGTGGTGCCGCCACAGGTGGCATTGACCCCGACCGTGGTAAAGGCGGCCGCCACGTCGGTCACGCTGTAACCGAGATCGGTCGCCGCCTTGGTCACGCCACAGGCGCCCTGATCGAAGGTGGTGTTGGCGCCCCAGTAGAGACGGTTGGCCAGCACGAACACTTCGAAGGCCTTGCGGGTATTCCAGCCGCTGGTGTTGGCCAGCAGGTAGAAGGCGCGGTTGTAGACACCCGAGCTGTGGTGCACGTCGATGCCGTCATAGTAGTCGCTGGCGTGGCCGATGGAGCTGCCATCCCGGGTCGGATCCTCGAAATAGCGCAGGGAGCCGTTGCCCTTGAAGATCTGGGCGCCCACCAGCCAGTCGTTGCTGCCCTTCATGTAGTTCTCGGCCGCTTCCCCCGCCATGTCGGAGAAGGCCTCGTTGATGCCGCCCGACTGGCCGGAGTAGACCAGCCCCGAGTTCTGCTCGGTGAAACCGTGGCTCACCTCGTGGGCTGCCACATCCAGGCTCACCAGCGGATAGAAGGTGGTGGCGCCGTCACCGAAGGTCATCTGGCTGCCGTCCCAGAAGGCGTTCTCGTAGTTGCGGCTGTAGTGCACCCGCATCTTCAGTTTGAAGGTCAGCGGCGCCGTGTTGTACCAGTTGCGGTACATGTCGAACACCACGTTGCCGAAGTAGTGGGCATCGTTGAGGGGCGAGTAGGCACCGTTGATCTCCTTGACCGTGTTCTCCGGGCAGGTGAACTGGTGGATGGTGCCGCCCGTGGTGGCGTGATTCATGTTGAGGGTGTCAACGTTGGCACTGGTCATGCGGCAGTTGTCATCCACCTGCAGCGGGCCGAAGTCGGAGCCGTAGAAATATTTGCCGGTCTTGATGTTGCCGCCCGGGCCGGTGGCATCCTTGTGGTTGATCCCTTCCCAGCGCTTGAGCTCGTTGCCGGTCTGGGCATCGATCATCACGAAGGGACGGCTCGGCTCTTCGCTCGCCGCCAGCCAAGAGACCAGATAGACCAGCTTGGCCTGACCCGCGTCATCCTGCATCACGAACAGCTTGACCCGCTCGTTGCTGCCCTTGGCCCCGGCCCGCGCCTTGCTGGCGGCATCGGCCGGCGACAGGGCCGCGGTCGGGCTGGCCAGATCGGCATCGATCTGGCGCAGGATCTGGCCGGAGACCTGACTGATCTGGCCACCGAGGGACTGCTCGGCCACCAGCACCTGACCCCAGACCGGGATACCGTGCCAGGTCTGCTCATAGCGCACCCGCTGCTGGCCGTTGGGCAGCTTGACTGCCCGCACCTGGCGGAACTCGCCATCCCCGGCCAGCGCGCTGACGCCGGCGGCACCGCTCGGTGCTCCCTGAATGCCGGCAACCTGATGTACGTCAACCTGTTCTGCAGCCAAGGCTGCGCTTCCCCAGCAGGCCAATACCACGGCCAAATAGACTTTGTTCATCCGTCTTTTCCTTAAGTCGATGAAGATTACACGCCGGGTCCGTTGCCCAGCGCTCCTACACTAGTTGGCGCGATCGGAATTGCTGCCTGTCATATGTGACAGCCCAGCATGAATCCATAGCAGAATCTGCTGTTGCCTGTTTTTGGTAGCGTAAAGAGCCGAAAAAATGGCGAATAACACCAGGAAAGGCCGAACAATGACAAGGCGCCCCAATGACGGTCGGAGCCGCCCCTCCATATGGGGATAGCGCAGCCTTGATAACGGCTGAAAGTCCTTGGCTAACAAGGGGTTGATTGGCTACATTGGCGGTTCGACGGCCCATTGCGGGCCCCTGCGGCAACGGGAGGTGCGGATGTTTTCATGGCAACTGGATGACGAGCTGGCGCTGCTGTTCCTGCAGCCCGACATGGCCAGCGAACTCTTTGCCCTGTGTCGGGAGAATCGCGACTACCTGACCCAGTGGCTACCCTGGCCCCCCTACATTCAGCAACCCGCCGACAGCGCCACCTTCATCCGCCACGCCATCGAGAAATTCGCCCGCGGCGAGGGGCTGACCACCGCCATCGAGTATCAGGGGGAGGTGGTCGGTGTCATCGGTTACAACCAGATCGACAAGGCGCTGGCCAAGGTCAGCATCGGCTACTGGCTGGCCGAGCGCTGGCAGGGCAACGGCATCATCACCCGCGCCTGCCAGGCCCTGATCCATCACGCCTTCGAAGAGATGGGGATGGAGAAGGTGGAGATCAGCGCCGCCATCGACAACGAGCCCAGCCGGGCCGTCTGCGAGCGCCTCGGCATGCAGCAGGAGGGGATCACCCGCCGTGCCGAGCGGCTGGCCAACAGAGTCGTGGATCACGTTCACTACAGCCTGCTGCGCGACGAGTGGCTTGGGCAGAGGGATCACTGATGGCACTGCCACACCTGTGCACGGCCCGCAGCCGGCTCACCGTACTGCCTCCCGAGCGGGCCGATCTGATGCTGGATTTCTATCTGCGCAACCGCGCTCACCTCACCCCCTGGGAGCCCAGCCGGGACGAGAGCTTCTATACCCTGAGCCACTGGCACGGCCGGCTGCGCGACAGCTACGGCCAGTTCTTCAACGGCAGCGGGGTGCACCTGGTAGCGCTCGAGCCGGATGGCGAGCAGGTGATCGCCACCTGCAACTTCACCAATATCCTGATGGGGGCCTTCAAGGCCTGCCACCTGGGCTACGCCATCGATCAGGCCCACCAGGGACAGGGGCTGATGCAGGAGATCGTCGGGGCCGGCATCGACTATCTGTTCAGGGAGCACGGCCTGCACCGCATCATGGCCAGCTACATGCCGGCCAATCAGCGCAGCGGCGCCCTGCTCGAGCGGCTCGGCTTCGAGCGGGAGGGGTACGCCAAAGGCTACCTGATGATCAACGGCCGCTGGGAGGATCACATCCTCACCTCCCGCCTCAATCCGGCGTGCTAGCCGGCGGTGTCCAGCCCAAGGCGGGGAGCTGGCCCGAGCGGACATAAAAAACGGGCCCGAAGTTACCTTCGGGCCCGTTTTTCAGATGAGTTGCAGGCTTAGTTGGCCTTGGCATCGCTCACTGCGGCTTCTGCCTTGGTGGCTACGTCAGCGGCAGCCTTCTCAACGGTTGCAGTCGCTTCGGAAGCAGCCTTCTCTACGGTAGAGGTGGCTTCGCTAGCGGCTTTCTCAACAGTTGCAGCAACGTCGGCGGCCGGAGTAGCGGCCGGTGCGGCGGCTTCTTCTTTCTGACCACAAGCGGTCAACATCAGACCCAGGATACCGGCTACCAGTACTTTGTTCATGTGCATACCCTCAGAAAAATATGGAGAGATGGTTGGTACAACCATCACAGTGCGTCCTTTCACCCGGTGAAAAACCCATATGCCGGGAGCCAAGAGGCGCGCGAAATATATCCCCATACGCGCCCAATGAAAACGAGTATCACAATGATATTTTCTCGTTGGCTGGATGAAAAGAACTACTACAACGACAAACATTAACACAAAACACTGTAAACGGCGCAATTTCGTACAATAAAACACCGCAGGCCCCGTGATGACTGGCAATAAACGGCTATTGCATGGTGCCGGCCATCACGCGCGGACCCCGCCTCAGTCAGACAGGATCTGACAAGCCAGCCGCTTACCCTCGCGAGCGCTGTCGCGGGCCAGATCCAGCAGCGCCATCACCGCCAGTGCCTCGCCGGCCGGCACCGGGTTCTCTCCCTCCCCGCGGATGGCGGCGCAGACGCCGCGATAGTAGGCGCCGTAATCCCCCGCCTCGCCAGCCACGCTCTGCTGCTGCAGCTGACCATCGCGGATCCGGCTGAGCTGGCCGGGTTCGTTGTCCACCCCCCAGTCTGCCGCCGGTGGCCGCTTGCCGAGCTTGAGCTGCTCCTCCTGCACATCCATGCCGAACTTGATGAAGGAACCCTCGCTGCCGTGGATGACGAAACGCGGCATGGTGGCCGACACCAGGCAACTGCCGTGCAGCACGACCCGCATCTCGCCATAGCCCAGCACCACGTGAAAGTAGTCATCCGCCAGGGCTCCGGGGCGCTGCTGGGCCAGATCCGCCTGCAGCCAGTCCGGCTGACCGAACAGCTGGAGCGACTGATCGAGGATGTGGGGACCGAGATCGAACCAGAGGCCGGAGCCCGGACCGCCCGCCTCGCGCCAGCGCTGACGCACCTCGGGGCGATAACGGTCGAAGTGGGATTCGAACTGGGCGACCTGACCGAGCGCCCCCTCCGCCAGCAGGCGGCGTACGGTGAGAAAGTCCCCGTCCCAGCGCCGGTTGTGGAAGATGCTGAGCAGTCGCTGCTGCTTCTCCGCCAGCTCGACCAGCGCCTGCGCCTCGGCCAGGTCCAGGGCGAACGGCTTGTCGATCACCACGTGCTTGCCGGCCAGCAGCGCCTCGCGGGCGATGGGGGCATGGGTGTCGTTGGGAGTGGCGATCACCACCAGATCGACCAAGGGGTCCGCCAGCACCTCGGCCAGCGAACCGACCCGGCTGCCGGGCAGATCGCTCTGCACCCTGGCGGCATCGCGGCTCACCACCCAGCCGAGAGAGAGCCCGGGCGTGCTGGTCAGAAACGGGGCGTGAAAGGTTTGGCCTGCAAAGCCGTAGCCCACCAGGGCGGCATTGATTGTGTGGCTCATCCGGTTTTCTCCACGGGTAGCTGTGTCATGAGATGCAGGCGAACCTTTGGCCTGCCAAAAGAGAAGGGGGCCCAAGGCCCCCTGAGTGTGCCCATCAGAGCACAGGATTTATTGCAAACACAAGCGCCGGCCCTGGCGGGTCATCAGCACCACCAGCGGGGGCAGCAACAGCCACATGTGCAGCGCCAGCTGGTTCAGCGGGTCGTGCATCAGCGCGCCGATAAAGCCCACCAGCGCACCGGAGCCGCTCATCTGGAACAGGCCGAGCAGGGCGGCGGCGGTACCGGCGCAGTGACCGAATGGTGCCAGCGCCATGCCGGCGGCCGAGCCCAGGATCATGGCAAAGCCGATGCTGGAGAGGAATACCGGACCCATCATGGCCAGCGGATGATCGATGTGCATCGACAGGCTCAGGGAGATGGCGGAGAGCAACAGCACCAGCAGGCCGATGCGCAGGGTGCGTCTTGGCCCCACCCTGGCGATGAAACGGGGCGCCAGGAAGCAGGCCAGGATGTTGAGCGCCGCGTTGGCAGCAAACCAGTAGCTGAAGCCACTCATGTCCAGCCCCAGCCTCACCATCAGTTGCACCGGCGCCGCGGTGACATAGGCCAGGATCACCGCCATCGCCAGCATGCACAGCGTCGCGTTGAACAGGAAGCTCGGGGAGCGCAGCACCGGGCTGTAGCGCGACCAGCTGATGAGCGGGCCGCCGCTGCGGGTCTCTTCCGGACGGGTTTCCGGCATCCGCCACAGCAGCCAGCTGCCGACGATGACCGCATAACCGGCCATAAACCAGAAGTTGGCCGACCAGCCAGCCTTGGCGGTGAGCCAGCCACCGAGCAAGGGAGCCAACGCCGGAATGAAACAGATGGCACCGTTCAGGTAGGAGATCATCTGACCGCTCTTCTTGGGGCCGTAGCTGTCACGCACCACCGAGAAGGCGGCCACCGAGGTGGCACAGGCGCCGAGGCCCTGCAGCACCCGCGCCAGCATCAGCTCGCCGAGGCTCGCGGCAAAGCCGGCACCCAGGGCGCTCAGACCATAGAGCAGCACGCCGCCGAGGGCGATGGGCTTGCGGCCGTAGCGGTCGGCCAGCGGCCCCACCAACAGTTGCCCCAGTCCCATGCTGAACAGGAACCAGGTAATGGTGCCCTGCATCAGGGTCACCTCGGCGCCCAGCTGCTCGGCCATCTGCGGAATGGCGGGCAGGTAGATGTCGATGGCCAGCGGACTGAACAGCACCAGGAGTACAAGCAGAAGAATCAATGGCATCAGTCACCTCGTGGCATGGGGAAATGGATTGGGGCGCGAGTCTACTTACTCACAGTAATGAATTGAAATGGTATTTAATCACTTCTGTTATTCCATTCAGGAAACATTCATTTTATCCACATCTTGCCATGACCCCGGTGAGGGTGATCCAGGGCAATTGGCGCTTTTCCTGGGCGCCAGCCCCGCATAGAATGCGCAGATTATTTTTGCGGAGGTGCTCGATGAACAAGCTTGTCCTGGCAACAGGGAACCAGAAAAAGGTGAAAGAATTGGCCGCCATGCTGGCCGATATGAAGATCCAGGTGATCCCACAGAGCGAGTTTGCGGTCTCCGATGCCGACGAGACCGGCACCACCTTCGTCGAGAATGCCATCATCAAGGCCCGCCACGCCGCCCGCGTCACCGGCCTGCCGGCGGTTGCCGACGACTCCGGTCTGGAAGTGGATCTGCTGCACGGCCGCCCCGGCGTCTACTCCGCCCGTTTTGCCGGCGTTGGTGCCAGCGACAAGGAGAACATCGACAAGCTGCTGGCCGAGCTCAAGGGCGCCCCGGATTACCTGAAAAGCGCCCGCTTCTGGTGCGTACTGGTCTACATGCGCCACGCCGACGATCCCACCCCCATCATCTGCCAGGCGAGCTGGGAGGGGATGATCATCGACGAACCGCGCGGTCAGCACGGCTTTGGCTATGACCCTGTGTTCTTCGTCCCCGACCATGACTGCACCTCGGCCCAGATGCCGGCCGAGCTCAAAAACCAGCTCAGCCACCGCGGTCAGGCCCTGGCCAAGCTGAAAGCGGCCCTGGCGGCGGTCAACTAAAGCGCTGTCTCCCGCCGCGTTGTCATCTACAATGGGGGCCGTCGGCCCCCGTTTCGTTCGCGGCGCCCCGTTGTCATCGACGACAAGGGCAACCCGACCCCTTTTGATTGTTGAATACTGGAAACCCCATGCTGCAACTGCCGCCCCTCTCCCTCTATATCCACGTGCCCTGGTGTGTCCAGAAGTGCCCCTACTGCGACTTCAACTCCCACGCCCAGAAGGGGGAGCTGCCCCACCTCGAGTATGTGGCTGCCCTGCTGGAGGATCTGGAGCAAGACCTGCACTGGGCCCAGGGGCGCCCCCTCTCCTCCATCTTTATCGGTGGCGGCACGCCGAGCCTGCTCTCCGTGGAAGCCATGCAGGCGCTGCTGGACGGGGTGCGCGCACGCATCGAACTCACTGCGGACTGCGAGATCACCATGGAGGCCAACCCGGGCACGGTGGAGGCGGACAAGTTCGCCGGCTTCCAGCGGGCCGGCATCAACCGCATCTCCATCGGGGTGCAGAGTTTCCAGCAGGAAAAATTGACCCGGCTCGGCCGCATCCACGGCCCCGAGGAGGCGCGCAAGGCCGCCGAACTGGCCCACGCCATCGCACTGCCCACCTTCAACCTGGATCTGATGCACGGCCTGCCGGATCAGAGCCTGGACGATGCCCTCTACGACCTGCAGCAGGCCATCGACTGTGCGCCGCCGCACCTCTCCTGGTATCAGCTCACCATAGAGCCGAACACGGCGTTTGCTTCCAAGCCGCCCAAACTGCCGGAAGATGACACCCTGTGGGAGATCTACGAGCAGGGCCACGCCATGCTGACTGCCAAGGGCTATCAGCAGTACGAGATCTCGGCCTATGCCAAGGCGGGCTACCAGTGCCGCCACAACCTCAACTACTGGCGCTTCGGCGACTATCTGGGGATCGGCTGCGGCGCCCACGGCAAGGTGACGGATCTCGCCAACCAGCAGATCCTGCGCACCGCCAAGGTGAAGCATCCCAAGGGATATCTGGACCCGAGCCGCCCCTATCTGGACGAGCAGTGGCAGGTGAGCGCGGACGATCTGCCGCTCGAGTACTTCATGAACCGGTTCAGATTGTTTGAACCGGCCCCCAAGGCGGAGTTCGAGGCCTACACCGGCCTTGAATTGGAGCGGGTAGAAACCATGCTGGCCATCGCCCAGAGCAAGGAGCTTATCGAGGATCTCGGCGACAGCTGGCAGCTCACGTCCCTCGGCCATCGCTATCTCAACGTGCTGCTCGAGCTCTTTATGGACGAATGAGCACGGGTTCACTCTCTAGCGGCAAGAGAGTGAATCAGCACCAACGAATAGAGAAACAATCAGGGCGCCATTGGTGCCCTGATTGTGTTAGCTGATGCCTTGCGGCAGGAGCCCGCTCAGCAGCAGACGCGTACCATCTGCTGTTGGCCGGGCTCCCACCGCTTGCCGTGCTTGGCCTTGCGCTGATAGCTGCCCTTGCCCTTCTTGCTCGGTTCGACCCGGGCCTGAAACAGGGGAGAGGTCACCAGTGCCTTGAGGTGGTTGTCCTGAATGATGCCGCGCTGATGTTCGCAGACGGGTTCGGCGGTGACGGAAGTCACCTTCTTCTTGGCCATATCGGCTCCTTGATGGGGTTGTCGTGTTTGCCTATCGCCCCTGTCACCTTATTTGGGAGGGCTGGTGGCGAAAAACGCGCCGATTGTGCGCCTCTCTCGGCCCGCCTGCAAGGGGGTCGGCAGGATCTTCAGGCCAGTTGATAGACGACCCGCACCAGCCCGCTCGGCAGCACGGTACTGGACACAGGCCTCAGTGCACCGGGCAGGGATCCAGCAAAGAGCGGCACCCCGCGTCCCAGGGTGATCGGCACCCAGAACAGGATCAGTTCGTCCACCAGGGCCCCCTGCAGACCCTGCCTCACCAGCTCGCCGCCATCCAGATAGAGGTGGCGGCTGCCCGCCTGCCACAGCTCGTCCAGCACCTGCGCCAGCGCCCCCTGCCGAAAGGAGACATGCTCACGGGGAGCGGCGGGTCTGTGGGTCAATACCACCACCGGCTTGTCACCATAGAACCACTCGGGAAAGGCGCTCACAATGTCATAGGTGTTGCGCCCCATCAGCAGGGTATCAGCACTGGCCATCAGCGCGCCGTAGCCGGTCTCTTCCTGGGAGTCGCCGTTGTAGGGTTCAAGCCAGGCCAGATCACCCCCCTCCCCGGCAATGAAGCCGTCGAGGGAGAGGGCGAGAAAGGCGGATACCCGGGGCCGGCGCTGCTCAGTGCTCATGATCGTGGTGCTCGTGGCGGGAGGGAGCACCGGATTCCAGCGTCTCGAGGATGGCGCAGTGCTCCGCCGAGCGCGGGCCACCGCAGCAGATGTTGGAGAGCTCCCGCAGGTTGTCGCGAAAACGGGTCAGTTCGACGATCTTCTGCTCCACCTGTTCGAGCTTGGTGTCAGCCACCGCCTTCACCTCCTGACAGGTGACCTTGGCCTTGTTGGTGTCGAGATCCAGCAGCTCGCCGATGTCGGCCAGCGAGAACCCTACCGACTTGGCGCGGATGATGAACTCCAGCCGCCGCTTGTCCTGCTCGCCATAGAGGCGATAGCCGGACTCGTTGCGAATGCCCGGCGAGATGAGACCGTTTTTCTCGTAAAAGCGCAGAGTATCCGCCTTCACCCCGCACGCCTTGGCCAGCTCCCCGATCCGATACATGCCTTTCCCCCTCCCAAATGAGTCAAGAACCACAACCGGCACCCACTATCGCCCCTTTGCCGGACGATTGCCAGTCGGCAGCGGGAAAGAGGATGCGGCCACCCTTTTGCCATCAAGACACTGAAAAGACAAACGTTTCACAAAAAACCACCAGAAAACGTTTAACACCGCACCAGACAAGGCTTTGTCACTTTAAAAAATCCACCACGGGTCACATTTTTTGTGTAGAATACGCGCCCACAAGAGAGCGACGCGTCAAGCGGGTATTTCCTAAAACGCTTTTGCCTGGCGGCAGGTTTCAGGCGAGAGCGGTTTGCGAAATCCCCCACTTCCATTTATTTGGGGACTCTCTGTGTTGAGCCTCGCCTCCCATGGAACGGTCCCCGTTATGCTGAGGATGATAGTGTGATGGAACAAGCTCGACCCATTCGCCGTGCACTGCTGAGTGTGTCTGACAAGACTGGCATCGTGGAATTTGCCAAGGCACTCAACGAGCGCGGCGTGGCCCTGCTCTCCACCGGTGGTACCGCCAAGCTGCTGGCCGAGGCGGGTCTGCCGGTGACCGAGGTCTCCGACTACACCGGATTCCCCGAGATGATGGACGGCCGGGTCAAGACCCTGCATCCCAAGGTCCACGGCGGCATTCTCGGCCGTCGCGAGCAAGATGACGCCATCATGGCTCAGCACCACATCTCCCCCATCGACATGGTCGTGGTCAACCTCTATCCCTTCGCCGCCACCGTCGCCAAGCCCGATTGCACCCTGGCCGATGCGGTCGAGAACATCGACATCGGCGGGCCGACTATGGTTCGCTCCGCCGCCAAGAACCACAAAGATGTGGCCATCGTGGTCAAGGCTGCCGACTATGACCGCGTCATCCGCGAGATGGATGGCAACGGCAACAGCCTGAAACTGGCCACCCGCTTCGATCTGGCCATTGCCGCCTTCGAACACACCGCCGCCTACGACGGCATGATCGCCAACTACTTCGGCACTCTGGTTCCCTCTTACGGTGACAACAAGGAGGGTGACGAGGAGTCCCGCTTCCCGCGCACCTTCAACAGCCAGTTCATCAAGAAGCAGGACATGCGCTACGGCGAGAACAGCCACCAGGCCGCCGCCTTCTATGCCGAAGAGCAGGCCGCCCCGGGCTCGGTGGCAAGCGCCATCCAGCTGCAGGGCAAGGCCCTCTCCTACAACAACATCGCCGACACCGACGCGGCGCTGGAGTGCGTCAAGGAGTTCGACCAGCCGGCCTGCGTCATCGTCAAGCACGCCAACCCGTGCGGCGTGGCCATCGGCAGTGACCTGCTGAGCGCCTACGAGCGCGCCTGGCAGACCGACCCCACCTCCGCCTTTGGTGGCATCATCGCCTTCAACCGTGAACTGGATGGCGCCACCGCCAAGGCCATCGTCGAGCGTCAGTTCGTCGAGGTGATCATCGCCCCCACCGTGAGCCAGGCGGCTCGCGACGCGGTCGCCGCCAAGCAGAACGTGCGGCTGCTCGAGTGCGGCCAATGGATCGCGCCGGCACAAGGCTTTGACTTCAAGCGCGTCAACGGCGGCCTGCTGGTGCAGGAGCGCGACCTTGGCATGGTGACCCAGGGGGATCTGACCGTGGTCAGCAAGCGCCAGCCCACCGAGGCCGAGCTGAACGACCTGCTGTTCTGCTGGAAGGTGGCCAAGTTCGTCAAATCCAACGCCATCGTCTACGCCAAAGACGGCCAGACCATCGGCGTCGGCGCCGGCCAGATGAGCCGCGTCTACTCGGCCAAGATTGCCGGCATCAAGGCCGAGGATGAAGGGCTGACCGTGGCGGGCTCCGTCATGGCCTCCGACGCCTTCTTCCCGTTCCGCGATGGCATCGACGCCGCGGCCGCCGCCGGCATCTCCTGCGTCATCCAGCCCGGTGGCTCGATGCGCGATCAGGAGGTGATCGACGCCGCCGACGAACACGGCATGTGCATGCTGTTCACCAACATGCGCCACTTCCGTCACTGATGGATCAGGGCCGCCGCCGGCGGCCCTTTTGTTGTCTCTTTTCACCTGGCTATTTTCACCGGCGCAGGCCCCAGGCCCGCCCGTGACCACGAATAGAAGCGAGCGATACGATGAAAGTACTGATCATTGGCAACGGCGGCCGTGAACACGCCCTGGCCTGGAAGGCCAAGCAATCCCCCCTGGTGACCCGGGTCTTCGTCGCCCCCGGCAATGCCGGCACCGCCCACGAAGGGAGTATCGAGAACGTGGCCATCTCGGCTACCGACATTCCGGCCCTGCTGGCGTTTGCCAAAGAGCAGCGCATCGGTCTGACCATCGTCGGGCCGGAAGCGCCGCTGGTGAAAGGGGTGGTCGATGCGTTCCGCGCCGAGGGGCTGGCCATCTTCGGCCCGACCGCCGCCGCCGCCCAGCTGGAGGGCTCCAAGGCCTTTGCCAAGGATTTTCTGGCCCGTCACGCCATCCCGACCGCCGAGTACCAGAACTTCACCGAGGTGGAGCCGGCCCTGGCCTACCTGCGCGAGAAGGGCGCGCCCATCGTCATCAAGGCTGACGGCCTGGCCGCCGGCAAGGGGGTCATCGTTGCCATGACCCTGAGCGAGGCCGAAGAGGCAGTACGCGACATGCTCTCCGGCAACGCCTTTGGTGACGCCGGGGCCCGGGTGGTGATCGAGGAGTTCCTCGAGGGGGAAGAGGCGAGCTTCATCGTCATGGTGGACGGCGAGCACGTGCTGCCGATGGCCACCAGTCAGGACCACAAGCGGGTCGGAGATGGCGATACCGGCCTCAACACCGGCGGCATGGGGGCTTACTCCCCGGCCCCCGTGGTCACCGACGAGGTGCATCGCAAGGTGATGGAGCGGGTGATCATGCCGACGGTGCGCGGCATGGCGGCCGAAGGCAACGTCTACACCGGCTTCCTCTACGCCGGTCTGATGATCGATGGCCAGGGCAATCCCAAGGTGATCGAGTTCAACTGCCGCTTCGGCGATCCCGAGACCCAGCCCATCATGCTGCGCATGCGCTCCGATCTGGTGGAGCTCTGCCTGGCGGCCTGTGCCGGCAAGCTGGATCAGGTCGAGGCCATCTATGACACCCGCGTCGCCATCGGCGTGGTGCTGGCCGCCGGCGGTTATCCCGGCAACTACCAGCAGGGCAAGCCCATCAGTGGCCTGCCAGTGGAAGAGGCAAGCGGCGAGAAGGTATTCCACGCCGGCTCCCGCATGGAAGGCGATACCGTAGTCACTGCCGGGGGACGCGTACTGTGTGCCACGGCCCTCGGCCACACGGTCGCCGAGGCGCAGCAGCGGGCCTATCAGCTGGCAGGGCGCATCAAGTGGGACGGCGTCTTCTACCGCAACGACATCGGCTGGCGCGCCATCGAGCGTGAACAGCAGCAGTAATGAACAGGGCCCGCAAGGGCCCTCTCTTTAGCTTGCCCTCGGCCAGCATGGCCCATATGGCATAGTTCGATTGGCTCAACATCTTCCTTGCCCCTTCCCCCTCCCCGTTACCCTTTGTGACAAAAAACAGCAATATTCACAAACAGTTCACGTACTGTCATGGCATCATGCCTGTGATGAATCCAGACAAGGGTTCATAAGAAGCCACATAGAATCGATAAGCATGTCGTTTAAATAAGGAAATCCCATGTTGAAAACTGTACGCCCCCTGTTGCTGCCCCTGATGTTTGGCCTGATGACCCTGCCCGCCATGGCCGGTGAGCTGGAGCAGCCGATGAAGAAGATCGGCTTCAACTACAAGCAGGCGGTCAAGGCCGAGGATGCCGCCACCATGGAGAAGTACATCAACGAGATGAAGGCACAGTTTGACATCGCCAAGCAGAAGAACATGCCGGCCGCCAAGAAAGAGAAGTTTCTGGAAGGCATGAACGAAGTGCAGACCGAACTGGACGCCAGCCTGGCGGCCCTCAAGGCGGGTGACGAAGCCAAGGCGCGCGAGCACCTGGCCAAGGTCAACGACCTGAAGAAGGAGTACCACAAATATGCCAAGCAAAAAGGCTGATCCCTTCCACTGGGATAGTCTGGTCCGCCTCACCCACTGGGGTGTGGCGGCCATCTGTATCGGCAACCTCTGGCTCAACGAGGCGGGCGAGGAGTGGCACGAGCGGCTGGGTTACCTGGCCATCGCCCTGATCAGCCTGCGCCTGGCGTGGGGGCTCTCGTTTGCCAGGGGTCATGCCCGGTTGCGAGCCCTCATCCCAAGCCGGGAAGATTTTCGCCAGCAAGCGGTGGAGCTGCGCGAGCGCACACCACCGGCCCCCGGTCACCACGGCAGCGGCAAGCTGGCGGTATGGACGCTCTGGCTACTGATCCTGGCCACCGCCGGCACCGGCTGGTTCCAGAATACCGAGATGGGGTTCGAACTGGGGGCTGACGACTGGCACGTCTGGTGCACCTGGGCCCTGCAGGGGATGATAGCGCTGCACCTGCTGGCCATCCTGTTCACCTCCTGGCGCCAGCGCAGCAATCTGGTGAGACGCATGTTGCCCGCCCGACGCCCGGGCGCCCCCAAGCAGGCCCCCATCCAGCAGGATCAGGGCTCCTGACCCAGTTTGAGGCGAAACGCCAGAAAGCAAAAAGGCCGCTCATGATGAGCGGCCTTTTTATGGAATTTGGTGGCCCCTGCCCGACTTGAACGGGCGACCAATCGATTATGAGTCGACTGCTCTAACCAACTGAGCTAAGGGGCCGAAATGTGCTTTTGCGGCGTGGATTATAGGGGATGTCCGTTAGCCAGTCCATAGGCATATCAACCACTTGGCGAGATTTCATCCATATTCAAGCGGTTCCGTGGTTCATCGTCAGCGCCCCATCGCCACGAATAAAACAAAGCCCCGCATGGCGGGGCTTTTGGGCTGCTGTTCCGGGTTGGAACGTCCGGGATTATTCGTCCAGGAAGCTGCGCAGCACTTCAGAGCGGCTCGGATGGCGCAGCTTGCGCAGCGCCTTGGCTTCGATCTGACGGATACGCTCACGGGTCACGTCGAACTGCTTGCCCACTTCCTCAAGGGTGTGGTCAGTGTTCATGTCGATACCGAAACGCATGCGCAGCACCTTGGCCTCACGAGCGGTCAGACCGGCCAGCACTTCGCGGGTCGCGTTGCGCAGGCTCTCGCTGGTGGCCGCATCGGCCGGCAGGGCCAGGGTGGTATCTTCGATGAAGTCGCCCAAGTGGGAGTCTTCATCATCACCGATGGGCGTCTCCATGGAGATGGGCTCTTTGGCGATTTTCAGTACCTTGCGGATCTTGTCTTCCGGCATGCCCATGCGCATGGCCAGCTCTTCCGGGTTCGGTTCGCGCCCCATCTCCTGCAGCATCTGACGGGAGATACGGTTGAGCTTGTTGATGGTCTCGATCATGTGCACCGGGATACGGATGGTACGGGCCTGATCCGCGATGGAGCGGGTAATGGCCTGACGGATCCACCAGGTGGCGTAGGTCGAGAACTTGTAGCCACGACGGTATTCGAACTTGTCGACCGCCTTCATCAGACCGATGTTGCCTTCCTGGATCAGATCCAGGAACTGCAGACCACGGTTGGTGTACTTCTTGGCAATGGAGATAACCAGACGCAGGTTGGCCTCAACCATCTCTTTCTTGGCGCGGCGGGCCTTGGCCTCACCGATGCTCATGCGACGGTTGATGTCCTTGATCTGGGCGATGGACAGACCGGTCTCTTCCTCGATCTGCTGCAGCTTGCCGATGGCGCGCAGCACGTCTTCGTCCATCTCCACCAGACGGGGAGACCATGCCTTGCCAGCCTGCTTCTGGTATTCGAACCAGGCAGTTTCGCACTCGTTGTTGGTGAAGGCCGCGACGAAGGTTTTCTTCGGCATCTTGGCCTGCTCAACGCAGAGTTTCATGATGATGCGCTCCTGCACGCGAACCCGCTCCATCATCTCGCGCATGTTGTTGACCAGGCGATCGAACTGCTTGGGCATCAGGCGGAATTGACGGAACACGTCGGCCAGCTGGGCGATGGCATTCTGGGTATCTTCGTGCGCGCGGCCATTCTGCTGAATGGAGAGGCGGGTTACCTCGTACTGGGCGCGCAGCTCACCGAACTTCTCGCGAGCAACTTCCGGATCCGGACCACCGTCGCCATCATCGTCGGAGTCATCACCATCACCATCTTCGTCTTCGTCTTCATCTTCATCCTCGTCAGCCAGATCTTCCTCGCTGAGCTCGGAGCCGATGTGAGTGGCGGTCGGTGCGACGTCGTCGGTCTCGTTGGGATCGATGAAGCCGGAGATGATGTCGGACAGGCGCAGCTGTTCGGCTTCATACTTGTCATATTGTTCAAGCAGATAGGTAATCGCTTCCGGGTACTCGGCGACGGAGCTTTGTACCTGGTTGATACCGTCTTCGATCCGCTTGGCGATATCGATTTCGCCTTCGCGGGTCAGCAGTTCGACGGTACCCATTTCCCGCATGTACATGCGGACGGGATCGGTCGTGCGACCAATCTCGGATTCAACAGATGCCAGAGCCTGGGCCGCTGCTTCGGCAGCGTCCTCATCGGCGGTACCACCTTCAGCCATGATAAGATCATCGGCATCCGGGGCGTTTTCCACCACCTGGATACCCATGTCGTTGATCATCTGGATGATGTCTTCGATCTGGTCAGAGTCGACAATGTCTTGCGGGAGGTGATCGTTCACCTCGGCATAGGTCAGGTAGCCCTGTTCTTTACCTTTGGCAACGAGGAGTTTAAGCTGAGACTGCGGGGTTTGCTCCATAGAACTCATCCGGTTGGTGTTGCTAGGTTGCGCGTACAGTGCGCTGCTGCGCAAATAGCCAATTCTAATAGAAAACCGCCAGACATGCTATGTCTGGTTGCGGCGTCGGTCATGAGAAACCCCTGCCCGCAGTATTGTCGGGGCCAGGCGGTTATAAAATGTTTGCTTTTAATCCCGTCCATTCGGGCAACGGTATTCATATTGGGATTAATCACTCAAATATCAAGCCCCACTCTCATTTCTTTTCTCAATCTGCACCTCTCTGATCAGCATCATCAGCTCCTGAGTTTCCTCAGAGCTTAGCCCTTCCTGCGCCACCTTGGCCTGCAATTCCTCGATGCGCTGCTTCAGGAACAGGTTGATGAAACCGACGAAAGTATCCTGCAATTCTCCCAGAATATCGGGCTCCTGGTCGAGCTTTACCTCTTCAAACAGATCGTGCATCGCCAGCTGGGCCAGGATCTCTCCCTCTTTGGTACCGCGCCAGTGTTCCAGCAGGATACCCGTCGTAACCCCGGGCTGAGTCAGGATCTGCTGATGCAGTTGCAGCAGGAACTGGATCCCCTGCAGACGCAGGCCAGCCAGCTCAGGCATGGCTGGCAACTCCGCGGTGATCGCCGGATATTGCACCATCAATGCCAACGCCCGGCGCAGTGGTGTCAGCTTGGCCGCCTTGGGCTTGCTCACCTCGGCCTTCGGCTGACTGTTGCGGGCAAACAGTTCGGCGATCCGCTGCTTGTTTTCACCCCAACGCATCATGCTGGAGAGGCGGGTGATCAACCCCTCGCGGGTAAAGCCTTCCGGCACCCGGCGGATCAGCTCGGCGGCCTTGTTGGCCACTTCGAACTTGCCAGCCTCACCCGAGAGGGCCGCATCACGACCGAGACGTTCGAACATGAAGTCGGCAAACGGCTGAGCCTGATCGAGCAGCGCTTCGAACCCCTCCTTGCCGATCTGGCGTACCAGCGAGTCAGGATCCTCGCCATCCGGCAGAAACACGAACTTGAGTTCACGGCCATCCTGCAGATGGGACAGCGCGTTATCCAATGCCCGCCAAGCCGCCTCACGGCCGGCATTGTCGCCGTCGTAACAGCAGACCACCTCGGCCGTGGTGCGAAACAGGGTATGGATATGGTCGCTGGTGGTCGCGGTTCCCAGCGCCGCCACCGCATAATCGATGTCGTACTGGCCGAGCGCCACCACATCCATATAGCCCTCCACCACCAGGATCCGACGTGGATCCTTGTGCGCCTGCTTGACCTCGTAGAGACCGAACAGCTCCCGCCCTTTATGGAAGATGGGCGTTTCGGGAGAGTTAAGATACTTGGGCGTGCCATCCCCCAACACCCGGCCACCGAAGCCGATGACCCGGCCGCGTTTGTCGCGGATAGGGAACATGATGCGATCGCGGAAGCGATCATAGCTGCCCGGGCCGCTGTCACGGGGGATCAGCATGCCGCCCGAGATGAGCAATTGCTCGTGCTCCCGGCTGGATCCAAAGCGGCGACGCACCTGATCCCAGTCTCCGGGGGCATACCCGATGTTGAAGCGCTTGACCACCTCGCCAGTCAAGCCCCGGCCCTTCAGATACTCCACCGCCTGCGGCGCGTTCTTGAGATTGCTCTCGTAGAAGCGCGCAATCTGGTTCATCAGTTCGAACAGGTCCTTGCTGACGGCCGGTTGGCTATTACTGGCTCCCCCTGCAGTTTGCTCACGGGGGACCTGCATGCCATGCAGGCTGGCCAGCTCCTCGATGGCGTCGGGAAACTCGAGCCCGTCATACTCCATCACAAAGCCGATGGCATTGCCGTGGGCACCGCAGCCGAAACAGTGATAGAACTGCTTCTCCTGACTGACGGTAAAGGAGGGGCTTTTTTCGTTATGAAAAGGGCAGCAAGCCTGGTAGTTCTTACCGGCTTTCTTCAGTCGCACACGGGAGTCGATCAACTCGACAATGTCTGTGCGTACCAGCAGATCATCGATAAAGGATTGTGGGATCCTGCCTGCCATAACCGTCCTGTTTCATTGCGTAGAAAATAAAAAAGCCGCGCATTCCCAGGGAAGCACGGCTTCTTTGACCAAACAAGAGAGTTGCCTGTTACGCCAAGCGAGTTTTCACCTGCGCACTGACGGCGCCGACATCGGCACGCCCCTGAATTTTCGGCTTCAAGACAGCCATGACTTTGCCCATGTCAGCCATGACGGCAGCACCACTTTCAGCGATGGCTTGCTCAATCAGTGCGGCAATCTCGGCTGCGGTCAGCTGTTGCGGCAGGAATTCCTGCAACACAGCGATCTCGGCGGACTCTTTGTCGGCGAGATCCTGGCGACCGGCGGCCTCGAATTGACTGATGGAATCACGGCGCTGTTTGACCATCTTGGTCACCACAGCGAGGATATCCTGATCATCGAGCTCGACACGGGTGTCAACTTCACGCTGCTTGATTTCAGCCATCAACAGACGGATCGCGCCCAACCGCTGCTTGTCTTTGGCAAGCATGGCGAGCTTTTGCTGATCCTTGAGTTGATCTTTCAGAGACACGGCATGATCCCTTGATTAGTACAGGCGGATACGACGTGCGTTTTCGCGGGACAGCTTCTTGGCGTGACGCTTAACGGCGGACGCTTTGGCACGCTTGCGAATGGTAGTCGGCTTCTCGTAGAACTCACGGCTACGAACTTCGGACAGGATACCGGCTTTTTCGCAAGAACGCTTGAAGCGACGCAGAGCAACGTCAAACGGCTCATTTTCACGGACTTTGATTACTGGCATGTGCCTTTCACCTCAGTGATAAATTGTTAGCTGACCTTCAATCGATCAGCATGTCTTAAAATGGTGCGAAATTATACTCTGGACAGGGAATGAAAGTAAACCCGCAGAGATCGCTCTGGTTTAAAAAACCCGCGAAGGTTACCATAGCCGTCTCATTTTAGCAGTGAAATTTTTTAGCAATGCGTGTATTGGGCATAGAGACATCCTGTGACGAAACCGGGATCGCGATCTTCGACGATCAAAAAGGGATCCTTTCCCACCAGTTATACAGCCAGGTCAAGCTGCATGCGGACTACGGCGGCGTCGTTCCCGAGCTGGCCAGCCGGGACCATGTGCGCAAGACGATCCCCTTGATCCAGGCGGCATTGCAAGAGGCCGGACTGGGCAAGGATGACATCGACGGCATCGCCTATACCGCGGGCCCGGGTCTGGTTGGCGCCATCCTGGTGGGGGCCACCATAGGCCGCTCGCTGGCGATGGCATGGAACAAGCCGGCAATCGCCGTGCACCACATGGAAGGCCACCTGCTGGCGCCCATGCTGGAAGAGAAGGCCCCCGAGTTCCCCTTTGTGGCGCTCTTGGTCTCCGGCGGCCACTCCATGCTGGTGCGGGTCGGCGGTATCGGCAGCTATCAGCTGCTGGGCGAGTCTATCGACGATGCCGCCGGCGAGGCGTTCGACAAGACCGCCAAGCTGATGGGTCTGGACTATCCCGGTGGCCCACTGCTCTCCCGCTTGGCGGAGAAAGGCCTCAAGGGCCGCTTCACCTTCCCGCGTCCCATGACCGACCGTCCTGGGCTCGACATGAGCTTCTCCGGCCTCAAGACCTTTGCCGCCAACACCATCGCCGCCAACGGTGATGATGAACAGACCCGTGCCGATATCGCCAGAGCGTTTGAAGATGCGGTGGTCGATACACTGGCCATCAAGTGTCGCCGCGCCCTGAAGGAGACCGATCTCAATCGCCTGGTAGTCGCCGGCGGCGTCAGCGCCAACCGTCACCTGCGCGCCCAGCTGGCCGAGCTGATGGAGAACCTCAAGGGGGAAGTCTTCTATCCGCGCACCGAATATTGCACCGACAACGGCGCCATGATCGCCTATGCCGGCATGCAACGCCTGAAAGCGGGCGTGTTCGAGCCGCTGGCCGTGAAGGCCGTGCCGCGCTGGCCGCTGGATACGCTGGATCCGGTTTGATCCTGAGGATCCTGCCGACCTGAAAAAGGGGCCTTAGGCCCCTTTTTGTTTTGTTTGGTAAGCATCTTCGTTCACTCGCAGCCATTAGTTGGTGCGGAACAGCGCCTCGATGGAGAGCCCTTGCCCCAGCAGGATCTCCCGTAGACGGCGCAGCCCCTCCACCTGGATCTGGCGCACCCGCTCCCGGGTCAGGCCAATCTCGGCCCCCACATCTTCCAGGGTCGCCGGCTCATAACCGAGCAGACCGAAGCGACGGGCCAGCACCTCACGCTGCTTGGGATTCAGCTCTTCCAGCCAGTGCACTATGCTGGCGCGCATGTCATCATCCTGCGACTCCAGCTCAGGGCCCATGCCACGCTCATCAGAGAGCACATCCAGCAGCGCCTTGTCGCGATCGCCACCAATCGGGGTATCGACCGAGGTGATCTTCTCGTTGAGCTTGAGCATGCGGTTCACATCATCCACCGAGCGATCGAGCGCCTGGGCAATGTCCTCGGCAGTCGGTTCATGATCGAGGCGATGAGAGAGTTCGCGCGCGGTGCGCAGGTAAACGTTTAATTCCTTGACCACATGAATGGGCAGACGAATAGTACGGGTCTGGTTCATGATGGCCCGCTCTATGGTCTGGCGGATCCACCAGGTGGCATAGGTGGAGAAGCGAAAGCCGCGCTCCGGATCGAATTTTTCGACCGCGCGGATGAGACCGAGGTTGCCCTCTTCGATGAGATCCAGCAGCACCAGGCCGCGGTTGTTGTAACGACGGGCGATCTTGACCACCAGTCGCAGGTTGGACTCGATCATGCGCTTGCGGGCGGCTTTGTCACCCCGCAAGGCACGGCGAGCATAATAGACTTCCTCTTCAGCCGTGAGCAGGGGGGAGAAACCAATCTCCCCGAGATAGAGCTGGGTGGCATCCATCACCTTGTTCAGTTCAGGTGCCATCAGCTCATCGGAAATCGTCTCTTCGGCCTCGGCCGCAACTTCCTGTATCTCTTCTTCTTCCTGATTCTCCAGCTCTTCGTCGAACTCTAACTCTGCATCCTGCATTACCAGTTGTTCTTGGCTCATGGCGTGTCTCCCTGACCTGCACCAGAGTAAGACTTAACTCTCTGGGTCTAACGCTTTGGCAAATGGCTCATCGGGTTGATCGACTTGCCTCTGTACCGGATTTCAAAGTGCAATCGCACATCCGGCGCGTCCGTGCTACCCATGTTGGCAATGACAGATCCGCCCTGCACCGAATCCCCTTCCTTGACCCGCAGCTCATCGTTGTGAGCGTAGGCTGAAAGGTAGTCATCATCGTGCTTGAGGATGATCAGCTTGCCATAACCCCTTAGTGCGCTACCCGCATAGACGACCTTACCGCCGCTCGCCGCGTAGATGGGTTGCCCCTTCTGGCCAGCGATATCTATGCCCTTGTTCCCCTGTTCTGCAACAGAGAAACCCTCGACGATCCGGCCTTTGGTCGGCCAGTGCCAAGAAAGTCTCGACTGAGGCTTATTGTCGTTTTTTTGTTCTTTTGCCTGAGCGTATTCTTTTGAAGATGGCTGAGCAACGGTTTTTTGTTTGATGAATGGAGTGGTCGTACCTGACGTCGCCGGCGCCAGGGGTTTGGGGCCACTGTTCTGGCTGACCACAGGAGCGGTCACCGGCGAAGTCGCCGCCACCATCTGGCCACTGCTCGCCCCGGAGGACTGCACGTTCAGCACCTGCCCCACCTGAAGGGCAAAGGGGGCTCTCAGATTGTTGTTCTGGGCCAGGGTCTGATTCGACATGCCGAACTGGCGACCAATGCTGCTCAGGGTATCACCGGGTCGAACCTGATAGGTGCCCGCGCTGCGTGCCACCGCCATGGTGCTGCCGGAGGCGTCGAGCCGGATCTGCTGACCCGGATAGATGTTGTAGGGGGGACTGATGCCATTGAGGCTGGCCAGCGAGGGCACGTCATTGCCCGAGTTGAAGGCGATGGAGTAGAGCGTATCCCCTTTCTTCACCGTGTAGCTGTTGCCCTGAATGGTGGGCTGGGCCGCCATCTGGCGCGCCGGAATGGTGGAAACAAGACCGTCATTGCCCAGTCCCTGGACGGGGGCGGCGGTCTTGCTGGAAGCGCAAGCAAGCAACAGCCATGACAACACGACGACACTGCTTCCTTGCCAAATACGCGAACGCATAGTGGATCCTCAACGACTAAACCAGAAATAGGCCACGACGGCCAAACCAATACAGAGCCAACCCAGCACATCCACATAGTGCATCAGCTTGCGCTCCATCTTTTCGCCACCCCAGCGCATCAGACCCGCCACCAGGAAAAAGCGCATGCCACGCCCGATCAGCGAGGTCACGATGAAAGGCAGCAGTGCCATTTGCAGCAGACCGGCCGTCACGGTAAACACCTTGTAGGGGATCGGCGTGAAGCTGGCAATAAAAATCACCCAGATGCCCCACTGCTGGAACCACTGTTCGGCCACGGCAATCTTGTCCTCATAGCCGACCGACGCAACCAGCGGCTGGACGACAGGCTCCCACAGGGCATAACCGAGCAGGTAACCCACCAGGGCGCCCAGTACCGAAAACAGGGTGGCCAGCGCGGCATAGTGCCAGGCCCGCCGGGGTTTGCCGAGCGCCATAGGGGCCAACATCACATCCACCGGGATGGGCCAAAACACCGACTCGATGAAGGCGGTGATCGCCAGATACCAGGGGGCATACTTGTGGCGCGCCCACTGCATCACCAGCACATAGAGGCGGGAAAACAACTTCACTCGACATCTCCGTCAATCAGGGGAACAAAACGGACCGGCTCCAGGATCCGGCTGGTGAGCTGGGAGCCCGACCGCTCGATCAGCTGCAGGGTCTGCTGGCTATCCCCCACCGGCAACACCAGCCGACCACCGTCGGCCAGCTGATCGGTGAGGGCCGTCGGCACCTCGCTGGCGGCCGCCGTGACCAAAATGGCGTCAAACGGTCCTTTATTGGGCCAACCCAGCCAGCCATTGCCGTGCTTGGCGGAGACATTGTGCAGGTCGAGCTGGCGCAGCCGGCGCCGGGCCTGAAACTGCAGCGACTTGATCCGCTCCACCGTGTAGACGTGCTCCACCAGATGAGCCAGCACCGCCGTCTGATAACCCGATCCTGTGCCAATCTCCAGCACGTGGGCCGGATTGTTCTGGATCAGCAGTTCGGTCATGCGCGCCACCATGTAGGGCTGCGAGATGGTCTGGCCGTGACCGATGGGCAGGGCCGTATTGTCCCAGGCCTTGTGGGCCATGGCTTCATCCACGAACAGCTGGCGCGGCACCTTGGCAATCGCCGCGAGTACGCGGAAATCGCGAATGTCCTGCGCGATCAGCTGGTTTAACAGGCGCTGTACTATCACACCTTCATCCCTGCAGGTCCAACCAAGCCCCCAGCCCCGCCAGACTGCTGTAGGCAGTCATATCGATGGTCAGGGGGGTGATCGAGACGTAGCCCTGCTCGATGGCGGCGAAATCCGTGCCTTCTCCCGCATCTTGCTGGCTGCCGGGGGGGCCGATCCAGTAGATGGGCTGACCGCGGGGATCCTCGGTGCAGATCACCGACTCCGCCCGGTGGCGGTTGCCAAGGCGCGTCACCCGAATCCCCTTGATCTGATCGAGGGGCAGGTCAGGCACATTGACGTTGAGGATCTGATCGGCAGGCAGCGGGTGCACCATCATGCCTTTCACCAGCAAGGCCGCGTAGTGGGCCGCCGTGGCGAAATGGGTTTTGCCTACCAGCGAGATGGCCAGCGAGGGGAAGCCGAGGTGGCGCCCCTCGGTCGCAGCCGCCACCGTGCCCGAGTAGATGACGTCATCCCCCAGGTTGGCACCGTGGTTGATACCGGCCACCACCATGTCGGGTTCCGGGCGCACCAGCTCGTTGACGGCCAGGTGCACGCAATCGGTCGGCGTTCCCTTCACCGCATGATATCCGGTTTCGGCGATGCGGGTGACCCGCAGCGGCACTTCCAGCGTCAGGGAGTGACTCGCCCCGCTGCGATTGCGATCCGGCGCCACCACGATGACCTCGCCGCAGGCGGCCAGCGCCTCGCTGAGGGCACGGATCCCCTCGGCATGCACACCGTCGTCATTACTGACCAGAATTCTCATCGGATTGATTCCTGAAACCATGATCGGCCTCTTCGGCCTGCATTAACTCGCGCACCACGCTGGTGGCAAACGCCCCGGCCGGCAGGAAGAACGACAGGGTCAGCACGGCCCCTTCCAGCTGCCAGCTCATGGCCTGCGGCTTGAGCAGCAAGGGACGGCGATCCTGATCCAGCCCCGCCTTCTCCAGCCCCTCGCACCAATCGCTATAGGGTGCCAGCACCGCCTGCTCGAACTCGGCGGCGGCGCCCTGGCTGGCAGAGCGACCACGCCCCCACTGAGGCGCGGTGAGCTGCACGTCGCCGGAGGCGAGACGCGCCTCCAGCTCGGGCGTCACGCTCTCTTCGCTGAAGATGGAGTGGCTGCCTTTGAGCATCACGCAGTCGCCAGCCAGCAGCTGATGGGCCAGCCCCTGCTCGATGCGGGCGCTGACGATGGCGTTGAACAGCATACTGCGGGCGGCGGAAAGGTAGAGGGAGCGCTTGTTGCGATCCTTGATCCGCTTGCCGGCGAACATCGCCTTGGCGGCCTCCAGATTGTTGCCACCGCGGCCGAAACGCTGCTCGCCGTAGTAGTTGGGCACGCCCTGATCGGCGATGGCCTGCAGGCGGGACTCCAGCCCGTCGGCCTGCTCCAGCGCGGTGAGGCGCAGGGTGAAGTGGTTGCCCTTGAGATAGCCGACTCGCAGCTTCTTGTTGTGGCGTTTCACCTGTAGGATCCGGATGCTGTCGCTCTCGATGACCGAGAGGTCCGGTTCTGCCTTGCCCGGCAGGTGGATACCGAACCACTGTTCGGTCACCGCGTGGCGATCTTTCAGCCCGGCCCAGGTCACCGCATTGCGGGCAACCCCGGCCGCATCGGCCAGCAGGCCCGCCACCCAGGCGGTGTTCTCGCCGGTTTTGCGCACCTGGACGAAGATGTGCTCACCCTCGCCGCAGGGGTCAAACCCGAGATCTTCATTGACCACGAAGTCGGCGGCTTGCGCCTTGAGGATGCCACGGGCAGTGGGCGCCCCGTGCAGGTAGGCCAGTTGTTCGAGCATTATTGTTTCACCAGTAAGACGACGGCTTCGGTGGCGATCCCTTCCTTGCGCCCCGTGAATCCAAGCTGTTCGGTGGTCGTCGCCTTGACGTTCACCCGGTTCAAATCACATTGCAGATCGGCGGCCAGCACGCCGCACATGGCATCGATGTGGGGCGCCATCTTGGGCGCCTGGGCGATGATGGTCACATCCAGATTGCCGATGGCATAACCCGCCTTCTGCACCCGGGCAAACACGTCCCGCAGCAGGATGCGGCTGTCGATGCCCTTGAATTCGGCCGCAGTATCGGGGAAATGGCGGCCGATGTCGCCGGCGCCGATGGCCCCCAGCAGGGCATCGCTCACCGCATGCAGCACCACGTCACCATCGGAGTGAGCCAGCAGGCCCTGTTCATACGGCACCGCCACCCCGCCCAGCATGCAGGGGCCAACCCCGCCAAACTTGTGTACATCAAAACCATGTCCAATCCGGATCATGCCAGCTCCTCTGTGGGTGAATCGGGTCGCGCCGGCCGGCGCGCGTCCTGTTGCTGCAAATAGAGCCCCGCCAGGGAGAGATCCTCCGGCCGGGTCACCTTGATGTTGTCGGCTCGCCCTTCCACCATTCGCACCGAGAAGCCGGCCCGCTCCATGGCGGAGGCCTCATCCGTGATGGTGGCACCCAGTGCCAGCCCCTCCTCCAGCGCCCGCCTGAGGGGGCCGGTGGGAAACATCTGCGGGGTCAGGGCGTGCCAGAGCTCCTCGCGCTCGACGGTGGCGAGGATGTTGCCGGCGGCGTCGGAGCGCTTCATGGTGTCGCGCACCCGGCTGCCGAGGATGGCTCCGCCACAGGCCATGGCGGTGGCGATGAGGCGATCGAGATCGCCGTGGGTCAGGCAGGGGCGGGCGGCGTCATGCACCAGCACCCACTCCCCTTGCGCCACGTGCAGCGCATTGAGCACGGAGAAGGCGCGCTCGGCGCCCCCTTCCACTCGCAGGATCCTCGGATCGGCGGCCACGGCCAGTGTATCGAACCAGCGGTCATGGGGAGCCAGCGCCACTATGACCTGACCGATAGCCGGGTGGGAGAGCAGCCGGGTCAGGGTGTGCTCCAGAATGGTCATGCCCGCCAGCTGCAGATACTGTTTCGGGCACTCGGCCCCCATCCGGCTGCCGATGCCGGCGGCCGGCACGATGGCGGTCAGTCCGCTGTGATGATCAGTCATCGTAGGCTGCGTCTCCGGAACTGGAGCCCTTGTCTTTGTCCTTGGGAATGATGCGGTAGAAGGTCTCGCCCTGCTTGATGTAGCCAAGATCGTTGCGCGACAGCTCCTCGATGGCTTCCAGACCCGAGGTCAGGTCATCAATCTCGCGATAAATCAGGTTGTTGCGATCCTTGAGTACCAGATTGTCCTGCTGCTGCCGGGTGATGGCATCGGACAGCTCGCGATAGTCAGACAGGCCATTCTTCCCCAGCCAGAGGTCGTATTGAAGCCCTCCCAACAGGAAGAGCAGGATAAGAGTGAGTAGCCGCATGCACTGAGTCTCCTTCAAGCGGCCTAGTTTCCCATATTCGCAGGCAAGACAAAAGAAAGCCTGTGTCCCGGATGGGTTCGGTCGGAACAAAAAATGCAGAATCCGGGGATGGGGGTGACACAGACGAAAAAGCCCCGCCGGATGGCGGGGCTTTGTGAAGCAAGAGAACAGGCGACGATTAAGCCTGGTTCTTCACTTCTTTCAGACCGCGGAACGGAGCCTTGGCACCCAGGGCTTCTTCGATACGGATCAGCTGGTTGTACTTGGCAACACGGTCAGAACGGCTCATGGAACCGGTCTTGATCTGGCCAGCAGCGGTACCCACAGCCAGGTCGGCGATGGTCGCGTCTTCGGTCTCACCGGAGCGGTGGGAGATGACGGCAGTGTAGCCAGCGTCTTTGGCCATCTTGATGGCAGCCAGAGTTTCAGTCAGGGAACCGATCTGGTTGAACTTGATCAGGATGGAGTTGGCGATGCCGTTGTCAATACCGCGCTTCAGGATCTTGGTGTTGGTTACGAACAGGTCGTCACCCACGATCTGGATTTTCTTGCCCAGTTTCTGGGTCTGGTAGGCGAAGCCTTCCCAGTCAGATTCGTCCAGGCCGTCTTCGATGGAGACGATCGGGAACTTGGCAGTCAGCTCTTCCAGGAAGTCGGAGAAACCGTTGGAGGTGAAGACACGACCTTCGCCTTTCAGGTTGTACTCTTTCTTGTCTGCGTCGTAGAACTCGGAAGCAGCGCAGTCCATGGCCAGGGTCACGTCGGTGCCCAGCTTGTAACCGGCAGCAGCAACGGCTTCGGCGATCACTTCCAGCGCTTCGGCGTTGGATTTCAGGTTCGGAGCGAAACCACCTTCGTCACCAACTGCAGTGTTGTAGCCCTTGGACTTCAGCACTTTGGCCAGGTTGTGGAACACTTCGGCGCCCATGCGAACGGCTTCTTTCAGGGTCTTGGCGCCAACCGGCTGAATCATGAACTCCTGGATGTCGACGTTGTTGTCGGCGTGCTCACCACCGTTGATGATGTTCATCATGGGCAGCGGCATGGAGTAGACACCCGGGGTGCCGTTCAGCTCGGCGATGTGGGCGTACAGCGGCATGCCTTTGGCAGCAGCGGCAGCTTTGGCGTTGGCCAGGGAAACAGCCAGGATGGCGTTGGCGCCGAACTTGGATTTGTTCTCGGTACCGTCGAGGTCGATCATGATCTGGTCGACAGTGGCCTGGTCCTTGGCATCTTTACCCAGCAGCGCTTGAGCGATCGGGCCGTTGACGGCTTCGAGGGCTTTCAGCACGCCTTTACCCAGGAAACGGCTCTTGTCGCCGTCACGCAGTTCCAGCGCTTCGCGGGAACCGGTGGACGCGCCAGACGGAGCGGCTGCCATACCAACAAAACCACCTTCCAGGTGAACTTCGGCCTCAACGGTCGGGTTACCACGGGAGTCGATGATTTCACGACCGATCACTTTAACGATCTTGGACATGTGTATTTCCTCAGGTTTCGTAAAAAAACAACAAAAATATGCCAAAAAAAGCGGCTGTGGCACAGGGCCCCAACCGCATTTATTTTCAATTACTTCAGATTACGCTTCTGATACTCGCCCGCCGCCTTCACAAAACCGGCGAACAGGGCGTGGCCATCACGAGGAGTCGAGGTGAACTCCGGGTGGAACTGCGCGGCCACGAACCAGGGGTGATCCGGGATCTCGATGATTTCCACCAACTTCTTGTCGGCGGAGAGACCGGTCACTTTCAGGCCCGCGGCTTCGATCTGCGGCAGCAGCTTGTTGTTCACTTCATAACGGTGACGGTGGCGCTCGTAAATGGTCGGGCTGCCGTACATCTGACGCACCTTGGAATCTTCCACCAGGTGGCAGAGCTGGGAACCCAGACGCATGGTGCCGCCCAGATCGGACTTCTCGGTCCGGGTCTCGACGTTGCCTTCGTCATCCACCCACTCGGTGATGAGACCCACTACCGGGTAGGCGCAATCTTTCTTGAATTCGGAGGAGTGAGCCCCGGCCATGCCGGCCACGTTGCGGGCGAATTCGATCATCGCAACCTGCATACCGAGGCAGATGCCGAGATACGGGATCTTGTTCTCGCGGGCATACTGGGCCGCCAGGATCTTGCCTTCCACGCCGCGCTCACCGAAGCCACCCGGCACCAGGATTGCGTCCAGACCTTCCAGCAGCTCGGCGCCACGGGTCTCGATGTCCTGGGAATCGATGTACTTGATGTTGACGGAGAGACGGGTCTTCAGACCGCCGTGCTTGAGCGCCTCGTTGACGGACTTGTAGGCATCCGGCAGGGAGACGTACTTGCCTACCATGCCGATGGTCACTTCTGCAGTCGGGTTGGCCTCTTCATAGATGACCTGTTCCCACTCGGCCAGATCGGCCTCCTTGCACTCGATGCCGAAGCGCTCGGTGATGTAGGAGTCCAGGTTCTGGGATTTCAGCAGCGCCGGGATCTTGTAGATGGAGTCGACGTCCTTCATGGAGATGACGGCACGCTCCGGCACGTTGCAGAACAGGGCGATCTTGGCACGTTCGTTGGCCGGAATGGCGCGGTCGGAACGGCAGATCAGCACATCCGGCTGGATACCGATGGAGAGCAGCTCCTTCACGGAGTGCTGGGTCGGCTTGGTCTTCACTTCGCCGGCGGCGGCCAGATAAGGCACCAGGGTCAGGTGCATGAACATGGCGTTGTTGCGACCCACTTCGGCAGCCAGCTGACGAATGGCTTCGAGGAACGGCAGGGACTCGATGTCGCCCACGGTACCGCCCACTTCGACGATGGCAACCTGATGGCCTTCGGCACCGGCAATCACCCGTTCTTTAATGGCGTTGGTGATGTGCGGGATCACCTGAATGGTGGCGCCCAGATAGTCGCCGCGGCGCTCTTTGCGCAGCACGTCGGCGTAGATGCGACCGGTGGTGAAGTTGTTGCGGCGGGTCATCTTGGTGCGGATGAAACGCTCGTAGTGGCCCAAGTCCAGATCGGTCTCGGCCCCGTCCTCGGTTACGAACACTTCACCGTGCTGGGTCGGGCTCATGGTGCCCGGATCCACGTTGATATAGGGGTCCAGTTTCATGATGGTCACATCCAGACCACGGGCTTCCAGAATGGCTGCCAGAGAAGCTGCGGCAATGCCTTTGCCGAGGGATGAAACAACGCCACCAGTTACAAAAATATATTTTGTCGTCATGCTGAACCTGAAAGAAGTTTAGGGAATTTTAAGGGGTGCTTCGGGGATGAAGCAGGACGGGGAAACAGTATACCAAAACCCCCTCTCCCAAACAATGAACAAAAATCTATCAGGCTCCCGGCGCCCCCATCTTGCGCCAAATCAACTTTGTTCGGTTTCCTTGGCCTTGACCCAGGCGGCATCCAGCTTCTCGAGGCTGCAGTCGGTCATTTTCAGCCCTTCCGCGGCGATAAACTGTTCAACCTGACGAAAGCGGCGTTCGAACTTGGCGTTGGCGCCCCGCAGCACCTGCTCCGGATCCTTGCCCAGATGACGCACCAGATTGACGGTGGCAAACAGCAGATCGCCGAGTTCGTCACTCACCCGCGCTTCATCCACGTCGGCCATCAGCGCCTCTTCCATCACCTCGTCGATCTCCTCGTGGATCTTGTCCACTACCGGGCCCAGGGTCTTCCAGTCAAAACCGACGGTGGCGCAGCGCTTCTGGATCTTGGCGGCGCGGGTCAGGGCCGGCAGCGAGAGGGGGATGTCGTCAAGCACGCTCTCTTTGTCGAGCGCCGCCCGCTCCCTGGCCTTTTCCGCCTCCCAGTTCACCTTCACCGCCTGCTCGTCGCCGAGGTCGGCATCGGAGAAGACATGGGGGTGGCGACGAATGAGCTTCTCGCTCACCGTGTCGACGATGTCGGCAAAGTCGAACAGCCCCTGCTCCTTGCCAAGCTGGGCATAGAACACCACCTGGAACAGCAGATCCCCCAGCTCCCCTTTCAGCCCCTGCCAATCTTCGGTCTCGATGGCGTCGGCTACCTCATAGGCCTCCTCCAGGGTGTGCGGCACTATGGTCTGGAAGCTCTGCTTGAGATCCCAGGGGCAGCCCCCGTTCGGGTCGCGCAATTTGGCCATGATGGCGAGCAGTTGGGGCAGGTCGTAACGTTGGGACATGGGATGTTCGCTTTTCTTGATGCTACCGGGAGAAAACAGTGACCGACCTGGCGGTCGGTCACGAGTGCAGTGTTGCGTACGATCAGAGGCGCTTGGCGCTGATCACGTCGTTGAGCTGGCTGAGCTTGGCCAACGCCCGGTTGAAGGCGTTGATGTTGTAAATTTCCAGCTCCATGTCGATCTCGGCGGTCTGCTCGCGCACGTTGGAGCGCGAGCGCACCCCCATCACGTTGATCTTCTCGTTGGCGAGCACGGTGGTGATGTCGCGCAGCAGGCCGGATCTGTCGTTGGAGAGGATGCGGATGGTGAGACCGTAACCGCCGGAGTAGTTCTCCCCCCATACCGCGTCGATCAACCGCTCCGGGTTGCGGCGCGACAGCTCTTTGAGTTGCTCGCAATCCTCCCGGTGGATGGAGACGCCGCGCCCCATGGTGATGAAGCCCTGGATGGCATCCCCGGGGATCGGCTGGCAACAGCGGGCGATGTGGGTCATCAGGTTGCCGACCCCTTCCACTACGATGTGATCCTTGGGCTTGTGGCGGAACGGCGCATTGGCCTTCTGCTCCAGCTTCTCCAGCAGGCGGCGATCTTCCTCCTCCGCCGTCGGCTTGTTGTAGCAGGTGTCCAGGTAGTTGATCACCTGGTTGATGCGGATGTCGCCGCTGCCGATGCCGGCCAGCAGATCGTCGGTGCTCTCCAGATTGAAGCGGCGCAGCATGTTGCCCTTGTCGATCTTGGCCATGCTGAGGTTGTGGCGATCCAGCTCCTTGTCGAACAACTCGCGCCCGGCAACGATGTTCTTGTCCCGATCCAGCTTTCTGAACCAGGTGGCCACCTTGGCCCGCGCCCGGCTGGAGCGCAGGAAGCCTGAGTTGGGGTTCATCCAGTCGCGACTCGGGTTCGGCTCTTTCTGGGTGATCACCTCCACCTGATCGCCGGTCTGCAGCGCATAGGTGAATGGCACGATGCGGCCGTCGATCTTGGCGCCGATGCAGCGGTGGCCGATCATGCTGTGGACGTGATAGGCAAAGTCGAGGGGCGTGGCCCCCGCTGGCAGGTCGATGACATCCCCTTTCGGAGTGAAGACGTAGACCCTGTCCTCGAACACCTGACTGCGCAGATCCTCGAGCAGGGAACCGCTCTCGGAGAGATCCTCCTGCCAGGCGAGCAGCTTGCGCAGCCACTCGATCTTGTCTTCGAAATTGTTGGCCTTGCCACCGGCCTGAGCCCCTTCCTTGTAGCGCCAGTGGGCAGCCACACCGAGTTCGGCATCCTGGTGCATCTGGTCGGTACGGATCTGGATCTCCACCGTCTTGCCCTCGGGCCCCACCACCACGGTATGGATGGACTGGTAGCCGTTGGGTTTGGGGTTGGCGACATAATCGTCAAACTCGCGGGGAATGTGGTGGAAGTGGGTGTGAACGATGCCAAGTGCCGCATAGCAATCCTGTAGCCGCTTGGTCACCACCCGCACCGCACGCACGTCGAACAGCTCGTTGAACTCGAGGTGCTTCTTCTGCATCTTGCGCCAGATGCTGTAGATGTGTTTCGGCCGGCCGTAGACCTCGGCCTCGACTCCCGCCTCTTTCAGGGCATCGCGCAGTGACTGCACGAACTCGCGAATGTAGCGCTCCCGATCGAGCCGTTTCTCGTCGAGCTGTTTGGCGATCTGCTTGTAGGTATCCGGGTGCAGGTAGCGGAAGGCGAGATCTTCAAGTTCCCACTTGAGCTGACCGATGCCGAGCCGGTTGGCCAGCGGGGCGTAGATGTTGGTGATCTCCTGGGCCATCAGCACCCGGGTCTCTTCATCGGCCTTCTTCGCCTCCCGCAGGCAGGCGATCCGCTCCGCCAGCTTGATCACCACGGCGCGCACATCCTCGACCATGGCGAGCAGCATGCGCCGCACGTTGTCGACCTGCTCCGGCGAGGTTTCGCTGCGGTGCAGGGTCTGCAGGGAGCGGATAGCCTCCATCTCCAGCACCCCTTCCACCAGCTTGGCGATCTTGGGACCGAAGTCCTCGTCCATCCGCTCCTGGCTGATGAGACCGGCTTCGACGAAGGGGTAGATGATGGCGGCCTTGAGGGTGCCGAGATCCATGCTGAGCATCAGCAGGATGCCTACCATCTCGACCCCGCGCACCAGCAGCCGGTTGGTGAGCGCTTCGTCACCGAGCGTCAGACAGTACTGGTAGACGGTTCGCAGTTGATCCTTGTCACTGTCACTCAGGGTGAGCGAGCTGACCCACTCCTCCAGGGTGAAGTTGTCTTTCAAATGAATATCGCGAACCGCAACCATGGTATCAATCCTTTAAATTATTGGGCCGAAGGCTGTCGCCCCCTCCCCTCATGAGATTGCCTCAAATGGGGATCTGCGGAGAATTTTTCAAGGCATATTGTCAAGAAAAACAATAGAGTTCTCCGCCAGGCCCTGCCGATTTACAAGGGTCTAGATTACCCCAATCATGCCTGCCCAGACAGCGTTATGGACGCCACCATTGTCAGCTGACGGCGGCCCTTTCATGGCACCGCCACCACGCCCGTTTTGCCCATTACCGCCCGTCTATTTGCGCTCGAACAGCGCCATGGACTCCAGGTGGCCGGTGTGCGGGAACATGTCGAGCATGCCGAGGCGCACCAGCCGATAGCCCCCTTTCACCAGCACCTGGCTGTCGCGCGCCAGGGTGACCGGATTACAGGAAACGTAGACCACCCGTCTGGGTGAAAGTTTCACGACGTGCTCCATCACCTCGAACGCACCGGGACGGGCCGGATCCAGCAGCACCAGATCAAACCCTTCCCGCGCCCAGGACATGCCGGCGATGTCACCGCTCAGGTCCGCCTTGTAGAAACGGGCGTTCTCGATGCCGTTGCGACGGGCGTTCTCTTCGGCACGGGCCACCATGGCCAGCTCCCCTTCCACCCCCACCACTTCGCGGGCCTGACAGGCCAGCGGCAGGGTGAAGTTGCCGATGCCGCAGAAGAGATCGAGCACCTTGTCATCCTTGCCCGCCTCGAGCCAGTTCAGTGCCTGCTCCACCATGCGCTGGTTGACCGGACCGTTGACCTGGATGAAGTCACCGGGAGCGAATGCAAGAGACAGGCCATCCAGCGAGTAGGAGGGTGCA
Source organism: Aeromonas sp. 600276 (assembly GCF_049175815.1). Lineage (NCBI taxonomy): Bacteria > Pseudomonadati > Pseudomonadota > Gammaproteobacteria > Aeromonadales > Aeromonadaceae > Aeromonas > Aeromonas sp. 600276. Next base: position 52,498 of record NZ_JAAKVU010000017.1, read on the forward strand.
AATTGTCGGTGCAGCGGCTCAATCTGCTCGTCGGCCGCCTGCAGATAGAGGTCGATCCCCTGCGCCTCGGCAAACTCGATCAGTTGCGCCCGATCCGCCTCGGTCGGCCGGCCGGTATGGCGCAGCAACATCAGGATCCCCTGCTCGGCCTGGATCAGCTCCGCATGGCCCAGCTCACGCTGGCTCTTGAGGCGGTTGAGGCATTCGCGCAGCGGGGCGATCAGCGCGGAGAGCGGTTCGGCCAGCACGGGGCAGCCACTGATCTCCACCAGATCGTTCGACTGGCGACGACGAAAGCCCACCCGGGTGCAGCGGCCGTTCTTGTCGAACTTGATGGCCAACCTGCAGACCCGGCGATAGGCGCGGGACTCCCCGCCCAGCACGGGCTCGAGCGCCGGGGGCTGGATGTTGCCGAGCCGCTCGAACAGGCTGACCAGGCCGGCCTCCTTGGTGGCGCGCTGATCCGCCTCAGCCAGGTGCTGGGCGCTGCAGCCGCCACACTCGCGGTAGTGGCTGCAGAAGGGGGCGATGCGATTGGCCGCCGGGGTCACCACCTGTTGCAGGGCTGCGTGGGCATACTGCTTCTTGTCTTCGAGGATGCGGGCCTTGACCTGCTCACCGGGCAGCGCCCCTTCGATGAAGATCGCCTTGCCCTGATGGCGGCCGATACCGACGCAGTGGTGATCCAGGCTGTCTACCGTAAATTCAATACGTTGGGGCTGGGTGGATTTCTTTTGGGGCTTGAAAAACTGGGCCATAAAACTTGGTGCCTATAGGTGGCTATGTCATGATTGTGGAATCTGCAGCAGGCTATTGTCCCACAAGAATAATAGTATGACCAAATACGGCCTGTGGGCCCGCACCCGCTCGTTTACGCCATTGCCAACCCTGCTCATCGGGGGATCATCCGCATGACCAAATACGGCCTTCGGGCGCGTGTGCTGGCCTTTACCATCTTGCCGACCCTGATCATCGGCGGCCTGATGGCCGGCTATTTCACCTTCCACCGCTATCAGCAGCTGGAAAACAACCTGATCGATCAGGGCATCAACATCATAGAGCCGCTGGCCATCGCCAGCGAATACGGCATGACCCAGCACAGCCGCGAATCACTCAAGCGGCTGATCGGCCTCACCCACCGCAAGAACTCGCCGCTCATCAAGTCCATCGCCGTCTTCACCCAGGACAACCAGCTGTTCGTGACGTCCAACTACCACAGGGACTTCACCCGGCTGCGGCTGCCGGACGGCAGCCAGATCCCCGAGCTCACCAGCGTCACCCTCTATGGCGACGACATCATCTTGCGCACCCCGATCCAGGCCGAGACCAGCATGGACGGCTTCCCGCTGCCAAGCGACGTGGAGCCGCCGATGATCGGCTACATCTCCATGCAGATGACCACAGACCGGGCCATGATCCTGCAGTACCGCGACACCTTCTTCGCGGTGATCATGGTGCTCATTGGCATCGCCTTCAGCACCCTGTTCGGCTTTCGGCTGGTCAAGAGCGTGACCCAGCCCATCACCGACATGGTGCAGGCGGTGCACAAGATCAGGGAGGGGCGGCTCGATACCCGGGTCAGCGGTCAGCTCACCGGCGAGCTGGACATGCTGAAAAACGGCATCAACGCCATGGCCAAGGCGCTCTCGGAATACCACGAGGAGATGCAGCAGAGCATCGATCAGGCCACCTCAGACTTGCGCGAGACGCTGGAGCAGATCGAGATCCAGAACGTCGAGCTCGACATGGCCAAGAAGCGGGCGCAGGAGGCGGCGCGGGTCAAGTCGGAGTTCCTCGCCAACATGTCTCACGAGCTGCGCACCCCGCTCAACGGGGTCATCGGCTTTACCCGCCAGCTGCTCAAGACCAGCCTGACTCCGAGCCAGACCGACTACATGCAGACCATCGAGAAGTCGGCCCGCAACCTGCTCGGCATCATCAACGACATCCTCGACTTCTCCAAGCTGGAGGCGGGCAAGCTGCAGCTGGAGCACATCCCCTTCAGCCTGCGCGACACCCTCAACGAGACCATGCACCTGCTCGGCCCCAGCGCCCACGACAAGCAGCTGGAGCTCTCCCTGCAGGTGGATGCCGAGGTGCCGGACTACCTCACCGGCGACCCCATGCGCCTGCAGCAGGTGCTGACCAACCTCACCGGCAACGCCATCAAGTTTACCGAGCGCGGCAACGTAGACGTGCGCATCGAGCAGACCGGCAGCCTCAGCGGCAACAAGGTGCGGCTCAACGTGCTGATCCGCGACACCGGCATCGGCATCTCGGAAGAGCAGCAGCGCCAGCTGTTCCAGGCCTTCAACCAGGCCGACTCCTCCATCTCCCGCCGCTATGGCGGCACCGGCCTGGGCCTCGTCATCACCCAGAAGCTGGTGCAGCAGATGGGAGGGCAGATCCGCTTCGAATCGGAACTCGGCAAGGGATCTGTCTTCTCCTTCAGCCTGGATCTGGAGGTCTCACCCCTGCCCCAGACCGACCGGTTGCCGCTGGATCGCATCCAGGGCAAGCGGGTCTGGCTGCTGGAACCGGATCCCTTCAGCCACTCCGCCATCTGCGCCCTGCTGGCGGAGTGGCAGTTGCAGGTGCACTCCCTGACCGACGACGACCCCTGGCCCGAGATGAGCAGCCAGGACATGGTGATCATCGGCAGCGGTACCCAGCACAGCCCGCAGCAGGTGGTGGCGCGTCTCGACGGGCTGGATGGCCAGCAGAACACCATAGTGCTGCTCAGCAGCCATGAGCCTTCGCTCTACGAGGCCATGCTGGCCCACGGTGCCCAGCACTGCCTCTCCAAGCCCATCAACCACCGCAAGCTGCTGCACGCCCTGCTCTCCCCCGAGGCGGTGCGCAGCGCCCCGCTGCCAGAGCCCTCCCCGCGCAGCGTGCAGGAGATCAAGGTGCTGGCGGTGGACGACAACGCCGCCAACCTCAAGCTCATCGCCGCCATGCTCAAGGAGATGGTGAGCCAGGTAGTTGTGTGCAAGAACGGCAAGGAGGCGGTCAGACTGGCCCAGAGCCAGCCGTTCGACATCATCTTCATGGATATCCAGATGCCGATCATGGACGGCATCAGCGCCACCCAGGCGATTCGCAGCCAGTCCCTCAACACCGAGACCCCCATAGTCGCGGTCACCGCCCACGCCATTCCCGGCGAGCGGGAACGGCTGATCCGCCAGGGCATGGACGACTACCTGGCCAAGCCCATCGACGAGGCCATGCTGGCCAAGCTCATCACCGACTTCGCCCATCGTCGCCACCAGAATCACGCCAGCCAGCAGATCGACTGGTCGCTGGCGGTGCGCCAGGCGGCGGGCAAGCGGGATCTCGCCAAGGAGATGCTGACCATGCTGATGGCCAGTTTCGACGAGGTGGATCCTGTGCTGGAGGCGGCGCTCGCCGGCCAGGTGGAGGACAGTGAGGTGCTGGCCCAGCTCCATCGACTCAACGGCGGCTGCGCCTACTCGGGGGTGCCTCGCCTGCAGCGACTGCTCTCCCAGCTGGAGCAGCAGTTGCGGGACGGGGTGGCGGTGGCCGAACTCGAGCCCGAGTTGCTGGAGCTGCAGGATGCGATGGAGCAGGTGCGCCAGGAGGCCCCCCGCTACCTCGCCTGACCCGGTGGCCCGCTTTTTCTGACGCGGGCCCCGCCAGATGGTAAAGTTGCGCCGTTTCCACAGGAGTCGACATGACCAACAACGATATTTTGCGCCGCCTGCGCTACGCCCTCAGCATCAGCAACGACCAGATGGTCGACATGTTCGCCAAGGGCAACCTGACCGTCACCCACGCCCAGCTGCACGGCTGGCTGATGAAAGAGGCAGAAGAGGGTGAGGTGCAGGAGGCTGGCTTCGCCGCCTGCCCGGATTCAGCCCTGAGCCAGTTCCTCGACGGCCTGATCCTGGTGCGCCGCGGCGCGCGGGAAGATGCACCGCCCCAAGTGATCCCGAACCGGATCAACAACAACATGATCCTGCGCAAGCTGCGCATCGGCCTCAACTTCAAGGAAGAGGAGATGCTCGCCACCCTCAAGCTGGCTAACTTCAACCTCTCCAAGTCCGAGCTGAGCGCCCTGTTCCGCTCACGGGACCACAAGCACTATCAAGATTGCGGGGATCAGATCCTGCGCAACTTCCTCATCGGCCTCACCGCCAAGTATCGCGGCTGAACCATGGGCCGGCGTCTGCGCTCACCATTATCCCGCCTGCTGGCGGTGGGTGGGCGCCGTCGGCCATGGGGCAACTGCCGGCACTGGTATGCCCTCTGCCTCACCCTGCTGCTGAGCGCCTGTCAGCCCGCCCCCTATCGGCTCAACAACGACCATCAGAGCGCCAGCCAGAACGAGCGCATCGCCTTTCTGATCCTGCACTACACGGATGAAGACGATGAGCGTTCCCTGCGCCTGCTGACCGAGCCGTCCCATCAGGTGAGCGCCCACTACCTGATCCCGCGCGATACCCATGAGCGGCCGCTGCCGGTCTATCAGCTGGTGCCCGACAGCCGGCGCGCCTGGCATGCCGGCCGCAGCCGCTGGCACCAGTATACGGGGCTCAATGCCAGCTCCCTTGGCATCGAGATCGTCAACCTCGGCTACCCGCCACAAGACGAGCTGCTGCCCGCCCACCAGCGGCGCTGGCAACCCTACACCCGGGCACAGATAGCCGCCCTCGGCGCCCTCACCCGCGAGCTGGTCGAGCGCTACCAGATCCCCCCCACCCAGGTGCTGGCCCACAGCGACGTCGCCCCCGAGCGCAAGCAGGATCCCGGTCCCCACTTCCCCTGGCGCGAGCTGGCCCTGCACTACGGGGTGGGCGCCTGGCCCGATGAGACCCGGCTGGCCGAGCTGCGCCAGCAGCCGGCGCCGGCCTGGGATGCCCTCGGCTGGCAGCAACGGCTGGCCAGCTACGGCTATGGCGTAACCCCGAGCGGCAACTGGGACGAGCAGAGCCGCGCCGCCCTGCGCGCCTTTCAGCTCCACTTTCGGCCCGCCCTGGTCAGCGGTGAACCGGATGCCGAGAGCCAGGCCATCCTGACAGCCCTGCTCGAGCGTTACTTTCCCGAGCCAGACTGACCCTCATCCCTACCGGTATCACACCATTCTGCCCAAAGCAGAAGAACGCCGAACGTCAGGCCATCCTCCCTCTCCTGCTCGAGCGCTATTTCCCCGAGCAACGCTGAGCTTCGCCCCAGACCACGAAAGAGGGACGCCACGGCGTCCCTCTTTCGCATTCTCAGTCGATTGCAGGCTCAGGCCTCCACCAGCAGCACCTCTATCCCGGCCTGACGCAGACCGGCCAGGGTCTCCGCCGCAATGGCGTCATCGGTGATCAGGGTGTGGATGCGCCGGGTATCGACGATCTTGTGCAGGCTCAGCCGACCAAACTTGCTGGAGTCGGTCACGACGATGATCCGCTCGGCCACGTGGCACATGCAGCGGTTGAGCCTGGCCTCGTCTTCGTGATGGGTGCTGACGCCGCGCTCCAGATCGATGCCATCCACCCCGAGAAACAGCAGATCGAAGTGATAGTTCTGCAGGGAGAGATCCGCCTGGGCGCCGTAAAAGGAGAGCGACTTGCGGCGCAAATGGCCCCCCGTCATCAGCAGTTCCACCCCTTCCGCCTCCAGCAGGGCGTTCGCCACGTTCATGCCGTTGGTCATCACCACTATCTCCTGGTGATCGCGCAGGTGGCGCGCCACCTCCAGGGTAGTGGTGCCCGAGTCCAGAATGAGGCGACAACCCGGCTGCACCAGGCTCGCCGCCATGGCGCCGATGCGCTGTTTGACCGGGGTGTTGAGCACGCTCTTGTCGGCGATGGTGCGCTCGGCCACCGGCTGGCCGGATTCACACAACAGGGCACCGCCGTAGGCGCGCACCGCCACCCCCTGTTTCTCCAGAAATGCCAGATCGTTGCGGATGGTGACGGTGGATACCTGATAGTGGCCAGCCAGCTCGTTGACCTGAACGCTGCCATTGCTGCGCAGCTGTTGAATGATGCGCTCCCGTCGCTCGCTGGTGCCGAGCACGCTCTTTTCGGTGATTTGCATAGTCTCTCTGCCGGAGTCCTGTGGTGAAAGTAGAGCTTTCACTTCGTTACGTTTCCCTATTAACACTCAGCCTCGATGGCAAATCAAGCTTTCATTGAATTGAAAAGTGCCGTCAGACTCCCTTAAGCAGCGAAAAAACTTTCGATTCATTTCTTTTTGTGATCTTGCTCAAGATGTGAACACGCTTTTATTTCGTTTCGAACGCCGTACGCCTAGGGTAAAGAAAGAAATCGAAAGCAACGCATCCTGTTCAGGCCAAGAGGAAGAGGGAAATGAAATCAATGCTGGATCTGGTCGCACAACACAAGCAGGGGGAGCAGGTCGGGATCTACGCCGTCTGCTCCGCCCATCCGCTGGTACTGGAGGCGGCCCTGCGACTGGCGGCGCAAGGAGACCAGCTGCTGCTGGTCGAGGCCACCTCCAATCAGGTGGATCAATTTGGCGGCTACACCGGCATGACACCGGCCGATTTTCGCGACCTGCTGCACCGGCTCGCCGCCGAGTGCCGCTTTCCCGTGCAGCGGCTGGTACTGGGTGGGGATCACCTCGGCCCCAACCGCTGGCAGAGCGAACCCGCCGAACAGGCCATGGCCCACGCCGAGGATCTCGTCGCCAGCTATGTCGCGGCCGGCTTCAAGAAGATCCACCTCGACTGCAGCATGTCCTGCCAGGGGGATCCGGTGCCGCTGACCGACGAGCTGGTGGCGGCGCGCGCCGCCCGACTGGCAAACGTGGCCGAGCAGACCGCCATCCGGCAGTTTGGCCACAGCGACCTGGTCTATGTGATTGGCACCGAAGTGCCGGTACCGGGCGGTGCCCACGAAGAGCTGGCCGAGCTGGCGGTCACCACGCCTGAGGCGGCGCGCCACACCCTGGCCGCCCACCAGCAGGCCTTCGAGCAGGCCGGGCTGGCCCAGCTCTGGCCGCGGGTGATCGGTCTGGTGGTACAACCCGGCGTGGAGTTCGACCACACCCACGTCATCGACTACCGCCCCGAGCGGGCCGCCCCCTTGAGCCGGATGATCGAGGCCTATCCCCATCTGGTGTTCGAGGCCCACTCCACCGATTACCAGACCCCGGATGCCTACCACCAGCTGGTGCGCGATCACTTCGCCATCCTCAAGGTCGGCCCCGCCCTCACCTTCGCCCTGCGCGAGGCGCTGTTTGCCCTCGCCGCCATCGAGGAGGAGCTGGTGGTGGCCAAGGCCTGCTCGGGCCTGCGCCAGGTGCTGGAAGAGACCATGCTGGATCGCCCCGACTTCTGGCGCAGCCACTATCAGGGCAGCCCCAACGAGTGCCGGCTGGCCCGCGGCTACAGCTACTCCGATCGCATTCGCTACTACTGGCCCGACAGCCGGGTCGATGACTGTTACGCCCGGCTGCTGGCCAACCTGGCCGCCGAACCCATTCCCCTGCCGCTGCTCAGCCAGCACCTGCCGCTGCAATACCGCAAGGTGCGCCAGGGCACGCTGTCGCCCCGGGTTCACGACCTCATTCTCGATCAGGTGCAGGAGGTGCTGCGCCAGTACGCGGCGGCCTGCAGCGCCGTTCCCGCCAGCCACTCCCGGCTGACCCCGGTTGTATAAGGAGTTGTAGAGATGATCCTTGGTTATCCAGAAGAGACGCTGCGGTCGGCCAACGGCCTAGCCACCGCCCGTGAAATTCGCCAGCAACCCGCCACCTGGCGGGAGACCCTCACCATGGTAGAGGAGTGCCGCGCCACCATAGAGCGCTTCCTGCTGCCCCTGCTGTCGCGGGGCAACCTGCGGGTGATCCTGACCGGGGCCGGCACCTCCGCCTTTGCCGGACGCGCCCTCGCCCCCTATCTCAGTGCCCGCCTCAACGGCCGTTTCGAGGCGATCGCCACCACCGACATCGTCACCGATCCGGGCGAATACCTGGCACAGGACTGCCCGACCCTGCTCATCTCCTTCGCCCGCTCCGGCAACAGCCCGGAGAGCGTGGCGGCGGTGGAGCTGGCCAGCCAGCTGCTGAGCGAGTGCCACCACCTGGTGCTGACCTGCAACGGTGAGGGGGAGCTCTATCGCCGCTGCCAGAAGGATGCTCGCTCCCTGGCGCTGCTGATGCCGCCCCAGACCCACGACCGCAGCTTTGCCATGACCAGCAGCCTCACCAGCATGATGCTGAGCTGTCTGGCGGTATTCCTGCCGCGCCAGTTCAACCCGATCGCCAGCCAGCCGCTCATCGCGCTGGGGGACGCCATCCTGCCCCAGGCCGAGCTGAAGGTGCCCGAGTGGGATCGGCCGCTGCCGGAGCGGGTCATCTACCTTGGCAGCGGCAGCCTGCAAGGGGTGGCCCAGGAGGCGGCCCTCAAGCTGCTGGAGCTCACAGCCGGCCAGGTGATGGCCATGCACGACTCCCCCACCGGCTTTCGCCACGGGCCCAAGTCGGCCATCAATCGGCAGACCCTGATCGTGCTGATGGTGTCCAACGATCCCTATACCCGCCAGTACGACCTGGACCTGCTCGGCGAGCTGCGCCAGGACGGCCATGCCGCCCGGGTGGTCGCCCTGGCCGATCGGCCGGATCCGCTCATCAGCGCTGGCGAACACATCTATCTGCCCACCCCCCTCAACGGTGACGACGCCGAGCTGGCGCTCTGCTACCTGCTCTACGCCCAGTATTACGCCTTCCACACCGCGCTGGTGCTGGGCATCACCCCGGACAATCCCTGCCCGAGCGGGCGGGTCAACCGGGTCGTGCAGGGGGTCAACATCTATCCGTTCAACCAGCAAGGAGGCGCCTGATGCCGAACATAGTGCTGAGCCGTATCGACGAGCGCCTGATCCACGGTCAGGTCGGCGTGCAATGGGTCGGCTTCGCCGGCGCCAATCTGGTGCTGGTCGCCAATGACGAAGTCGCAGAGGACCCCATCCAGCAGAACCTGATGGAGATGGTGCTGGCAGAAGGCATCGCAGTGCGCTTCTGGCCGCTGCAGAAGGTGATCGACAACATCGGCAAGGCCGCCGATCGCCAGAAGATCCTGTTGGTATGCAAGAGTCCAGCGGACTTTCGCACCCTGGTGGAGGGCGGGGTGCCCATCCCCCGCATCAACGTCGGCAACATGCACTACGCCGACGGCAAGCGTCAGATCCACAAGACGGTATCGGTGGACGAGTCGGACATAGCGGCGTTTCGCGCCCTGCAGGACGCCCACGTCGCCTGCTTTGTCCAGGGGGTGCCGACCGAACCGGCACAGGACATTTTCAACCTCATCTGATTAAGGACAATTGTGATGGAAATCAGTTTGTTGCAAGGGCTTTTGTTGGGCATGCTGGCGTTCTTCGCCGGGCTTGACCTGTTCAACGGCCTGACCCACTTCCACCGGCCCGTGGTACTGGGCCCGCTGGTGGGCCTGATCCTCGGCGACCTGCCCACCGGCATTCTGGTGGGCGGCACCCTGGAGCTGGTCTGGATGGGGCTGGCCCCGCTGGCGGGGGCGCAACCGCCCAACGTCATCATCGGCACCATAGTCGGCGCCACCTTCGCCATCACCACCGGGGTCAAGCCGGATGTGGCGGTCGGGGTCGCGGTGCCGTTCGCGGTGGCGGTCCAGATGGGGATCACCTTCCTCTTCTCGGTGATGTCGGGGGTCATGTCCCGCTGTGACCGGATGGCGGAACAGGGGGATGTGCGCGGCATCGAGCGGGTCAACTACCTGGCGCTGCTGGCACTGGGATCCTTCTACTTCCTGTGCGCCTTCCTGCCCACCTACTTCGGGGCCGAACACGCCAAGACCGCCATCGACGTGCTGCCCGCCCGTCTCATCGATGGCCTCGGCGTCGCCGGCGGCATCATGCCCGCCATCGGCTTCGCCGTGCTGCTCAAGATCATGATGAAGAACGTCTACATCCCCTACTTCATCCTCGGTTTCGTTGCCGCCGCTTGGCTCAAGCTGCCGGTGCTGGCCATCGCCGCGGCCGCCCTGGCCATGGCTCTGATCGATTTCATGCGCAAGGACCCGGCACCACAAGCCCGCCCCACCCAGGAGGAAACTGAAGATGGCATCTAACAACACCGCCACCCGGCTGGCCCAGGCGGCCGAGCCGCAACCGACCCGCACCGTCTCCGACGACGTCTACGAAGATCAGCAACTGGGTGCCGAGCTGACCCGCCAGGACATCAACTGCTTCGCCTGGCGCTCCCTGCTGCTGCAGGCCTCCTTCAACTACGAGCGGATGCAGGCCTCCGGCTGGCTCTACGGCCTGCTGCCGGCACTGCAGAAGATCCACACCAACCCGCGGGATCTCTCCCGGGCGATGAAGGGGCACATGGGCTTCTTCAACACCCACCCCTTCCTGGTCACCTTTGTGATGGGGATAGTGCTGGCGATGGAGCGCTCCAAGCAGAACGTCAACAGCATCCAGAGCACCAAGATCGCGGTTGGCGCACCGCTCGGCGGGATCGGTGATGCCATGTTCTGGCTCACCCTGCTGCCCATCTGCGGCGGCATCGGCGCCGACCTGGCCCTGCAGGGTTCCATCATGGGGGCTGTGGTCTTCTTTCTGCTGTTCAACCTGGTGCACTTCGGTCTGCGCTTCGGGCTGGCGCACTACGCCTATCGCATGGGGGTGGCCGCCATTCCGCTCATCAAGGCCAACACCCGCAAGGTGGGCCATGCCGCCTCCATCGTCGGCATGACGGTGATCGGCGCCCTGGTCGCCACCTATGTGCGGCTCGGCACAACCCTGGAGATCACCGCCGGCGATGCGGTGGTGAAGCTGCAGGCGGACGTGCTCGACAAGCTGATGCCCGCCTTCCTGCCACTGCTCTACACCCTGGCCATGTATGGGCTGATCCGCCGCGGCTGGAGTCCGCTGTGCCTCATCGTCATCACGGTCGTGCTCGGCATCGTCGGCAAGTTTGCAGGCTTCCTCTAATCCGGTGCCGGCACAAGGCCGGCCCTTTGCTGTAAAGGAACAGATTATGTTGGGCATCATCATTTGCGGACACGGAGGCTTCGCCAGCGGCATGGAACAGGCCATGTTGCAGATCCTCGGCGAGCAGGAGGCGGTGGTCGCCATCGACTTCCCCGAGTCCTCCACCACGGCCCTGCTGCAGGATCAATGCGAAACCGCCCTGACCCAGGTGGAACGAGGGAATGGCGTGGTCTTTCTGACCGATCTGCTGGGGGGAACCCCGTTTCGGGTCGCCTCCACCCTGGCGCTGCGCCAGCCCGGACGAGAGGTGGTCACCGGCACCAATCTGCAGCTGCTGCTGGAGATGGTGATGGAGCGCGGCGAGCTGACCCCGTCCCAGTTTCGTGAACAGGCGCTGTGCTGTGGTCATCGCGGCCTCACCAGCCTAGTGGACGAGCTGGCGCGCGAGCGGGCCGAGACGCTGGCCGAGGAGGGGATCTAGATGGCAGAGCAGATCCGCGCCCGCCGCCTGCTGACCGAGCAGGGCTGGCTGACACACCAGGTACTGACTCATGAAGGAGGCGTCATCACCGCCATCTACCCCATCCCGGCCGACGACCCGGTACGGGAGGTCGAGCTGCTGGTGCCCGCCCTCATCGATGGCCATGTCCACGGCGGGGCCGGCGTCGACGTGATGGACGAGGCGGCCGACGCCCTGGCCCGCCTCTCCCTTGCCAAGGCGGCAGAAGGGGTGGGCGCCTTCCTCGCCACCACGGTTACCGCCCCGCTGCCCGCCATCCTCAGCACCCTCTGTCGCATCGCCGATGCCATGGCGAGCCCCCTGCCGGGCGCGCAACTGCTCGGCAGCTATCTGGAGGGGCCCTACTTCACCCCGGACAACAAGGGCGCCCATGATCCGGCCCTGTTCCGGGAGCTGGATCTGGCGGAGCTCGACCGGCTGCAACAGGTGGCGCGAGGTACCCTGAAGGTGGTCGCCCTCGCCCCCGAGAAGGCCGAGGCGCTGGCCGCGATCCGTCATCTCAAGCAGGCCGGCATCCGGGTGATGCTGGGTCACTCCGCCGCCGACCACGACACCACCATGGCGGCGCTGGCGGCGGGGGCCTCCGGTCTGGTGCACTGCTTCAACGGCATGCGCGGCCTGCACCACAGAGAACCCGGCATGGTCGGTGCAGGGCTGGTGCATCCCGATGCTTGGCTGGAGCTCATCGCTGACGGCCACCACGTCCATCCGAGCGTGCTCAGACTCTGTCACTGCTGCGCCAGGGATCGCCTGCTGCTCATCACGGATGCCATGCGCGCCGCCAGCATGCCGGACGGTCACTACCTGCTCGGCGACTACCGGGTGGAGATGAAGGATGGGGTGGTGCGCACCGACACCGGCGGCCTGGCGGGCAGCACCCTCACCCTGCTCGGCGCCGTGCGCAACATGGTGCAGCTGGCCGGCGTGCCGCTGGAGGAGGCCATCCCCATGGCTTCGCTGGCACCGGCCCGGATGCTGGGAATGGAACATCGCCTCGGCTCGCTGGCCGTCGGCAAGCAGGCCAACCTGCTCGCCCTGACCGAGGAACTCAATCAACAACATATCTGGGTGGCGGGCCGAGAGATCCTCCCCGCCCCTGCCCCGCTCTCTTTCCCTGAAGCTGGTGCCCGCCAGGGTGCCAAGGAGTCCTCATGTATCTGATCTCGTCCCACGAAATGCTTAAAGATGCCCAGCGCCGCGGCTATGCGGTGCCTGCCTTCAACATCCACAACCTGGAGACCGTCGAGGTGGTGGCTCGCACCGCCGCCAAGCTGAACTCCCCGGTGATCCTGGCCGCCACGCCGGGTACCTACCGCCACGCCGGGGTCGAGTACCTGGTCTCCATCTGCGCCTCGGCTGCCCACCAGTACCGCATCCCATTGGTACTGCATCTGGACCACCATGAGGACGAGCAGGATATCCACTACAAGGTCGAGGCCGGCATCCACTCCGCCATGATCGATGCCTCCCACCTGCCGTTCGAGGAGAACGTCGCCAAGGTGCAGCGAGTCGTCACCTTCTGCCACCGCATGGGGGCGAGTGTGGAGGCCGAACTGGGCCAGCTCGGCGGCCAGGAGGATGACCTCATCGTGGACGCCGCCAACGCCCATCAGACCGACCCTGACAAGGCGGCCGAGTTCGTGGCGCGCACCGGCATCGACTCCCTGGCCGTCGCCATCGGCACGGCCCACGGCCTCTACAAGGAGGAGCCGCGCCTGGACTTCGAGCGCCTCGCCGCCATCCGGGCCAGAGTAGCGGTACCGTTGGTGCTGCACGGTGCCTCCGGCATTCCCGACCGGGACGTGCGCCGCTGCATCGAGCTCGGGGTGTGCAAGGTCAACGTGGCAACCGAGCTCAAGATCGCCTTCTCCGACGCCATGAAGGCGTTCCTGGCCTCCAACCCCGATGCCAGCGACCCGCGCCAGTATCTGGTGCCCGCTATGGCCGCCATGGAGGAGGTGGTCGCCGCCAAGATCCGCATGTGCATGAGCGACGGCAAGCTCTGAACATCGCAGAAGGCAGTGCAAGTCTGACCGCCACCGACCTTTCCATCATGCCGCAACAAAAAGGGACGCCGTGGCGTCCCTTTTCTCTTCGTGCCGCGGGGCCCAGCCCCTGCCGACAGCTCAGATCCCCTGACGGGCTTCCTGCATCAGCAGACGCATGTCGCTGACCGCCTTGGCCAGGCCGTCGAAGGCGGCGCGGCCGATGATGGCGTGACCGATGTTGAGCTCATAGAGCTCGGGGATGGCGGCGATGGCCTTGACGTTGTGGTAGTGCAGGCCGTGGCCAGCATTGACCTTCAAGCCCTTGCCGGCGGCATAGGAGGCACCGGCGGCGATGCGCTTGAACTCGGCGTTGCGCTCGGCATCCGTGGTGGCATCGGCGTAGCGACCGGTGTGGATCTCGATGAAGGGAGCACCGCTCGCGGCGGCCGCATCGATCTGGATGGGGTCGGCATCGATGAAGAGCGACACCTGGGCGCCGACGGCGGCCAGACGGGTCACCGCATCGGTCACCTTGTCCAGCTGGCCGGCCACGTCCAGCCCCCCCTCTGTAGTCACCTCGGTGCGCTTCTCCGGCACCAGGCAGACGAAGTGAGGCTTGATACGGCAGGCGATGCCGATCATCTCCTCGGTCACTGCCATCTCCAGGTTCATTCTGGTCTGGATGGTCTGGCGCAGGATCTCCACGTCACGGTCGGTGATGTGGCGGCGATCTTCCCGCAGGTGCACGGTAATGCCATCGGCACCGGCCTGCTCGGCCACGAAGGCGGCCTGTACCGGATCCGGATACTGGGTGCCCCGGGCATTGCGCAGGGTGGCGATATGATCGATGTTCACACCCAGATAGATTTCGCTCATTGACGACTCCTTGAAGCTCTTCACTGTTAACTGTGCAGCTGGCGCCTAGGCGCCAGCGCCGATATCCGTATGTCACGTGTGTGGCAGCTCGTAGGTTCGATTAGCGCAGCGTAATCGGACCTAGGTAACATTCTTGCCGTGTTGGGTAACGCCGCAGGGCGGTTAACCCAAGCTATTACGGCGTTTTAAAAACAGCTCCCGGCTCTTCAACTGACGCCGTCCCAGATAGGGTTGCAGCGCCAGCCGGCTGAAACGCTTGGCCGCCTGCAACAGGGGGGGAGTATCGAAGCGCCCCTCGGCGAAGGCCAGCAGGTGCGCGCCGAGAAACAGGGTACGGGGATCCGGCGCCCGCTCGCAAGCGACAAAGCCCAACTCCCGCTCGAAGCCGTAGAGCAGGGTTGGCTCAATTGGCGACTCGTCATCCGCCGTGTACTCGAAGTCCACCGCATAACCCAGCGCCTGCAGCAGCAGGAACTCGAAGCGGCGCAGCGGCAGCTCCGGCGTCTCGCCGTCGGCCAGCGCCATGATGGCGCGGGCATAGGCATCGAACACCTCGGGGAAGGGGGTGTGCGCCTCCAGCAGGTAGTAGACCAGCTCGTTGAGATAGAGGCCGTAGAAGAGGCGATCGCCACCGAGGCGCAGGGAGTGATCCGGGCACTCGACCTGGGTGAGATTCTTGAGATCCCCCTTGCCACGCCAGGCGATGGTGAGCAGGGTAAAGGGTTGCAACAGCCCCTTCAGAGGCGAGCGTGGCCCGCGAGAACCGCGAGCCACCAGGGTAAAACGGCCACTATCCTGGGTGAAAACCTCGACCAGCTGGCTGGTCTCCCGATAGGGCCGACTGTGGATGACGAAAGCCGGGGTCAGCAATCAGTCGTCGCCATAGCCGAGACTGCGCAGGGCGCGCTCGTCGTCGGCCCAGCCGGACTTGACCTTGACCCACAGCTCGAGGTGCACCTTGTTTTGGAACAGCCGTTCCATGTCGATGCGGGCCTCGGTGCCGATGGTCTTGATCTTCTCGCCCTTGTTGCCGATGACCATCTTCTTCTGGCCTTCGCGCTCCACCAGGATCAGGCCGTGGATGTGGTAGAGACCGTTCTCTTCCACCTTGAAGCGCTCGATCTCCACCGTCACCGAGTAGGGCAGCTCCTCACCGGTGAAGCGCATCAGCTTCTCGCGGATGATTTCGGAGGCCATGAAGCGGGAGGAGCGGTCGGTCACGTAATCTTCCGGGAAGAAGTGGACGTTTTCCGGCAGCAGATCCTTGGCCCACTCGCGGATCTTCTCCACGTTGGTGCCCTTCTCGGCACTGATGGGCAGGATATGGGAGAAGTTCATCTGCTGGCCCAGCCACTCCAGGTGGGGCAGCAAATCCTCTTTCTCTTTGACGTTGTCGATCTTGTTGACCGCCAGCACCACGGGACACTTGAGGTTGCGCAGTTTGCCCAGCACCATCTCGTCGTCCTTGGTCCAGTGGGTACCGTCGACCACGAACACCACCATGGCCACGTCCCCCAGCGAACTGGTGGCGGCGCGGTTCATCAGGCGGTTAATGGCCCGTTTCTCTTCAATGTGCAGACCCGGGGTATCCACGTAGATGGTCTGATAGTTCTCCTCGGTGTCGATCCCCAGGATCCGGTGACGGGTGGTCTGGGGCTTCTTCGAGGTGATGCTGACCTTCTGGCCAAGCAGCTTGTTGAGCAGGGTGGACTTGCCCACGTTGGGGCGGCCCACGATGGCGACAAAGCCGCAATAAGTGCTATCTGTCATGACAGTTTTTCCAATGCTTGCTGCGCCGCGGCCTGTTCGGCCTTGCGACGGCTGGTGCCGACCCCGACCAGCGGACCATCCAGGCCTTCCACCTCACACTGGACGGTGAACTCCTGGTTGTGGGCTTCGCCCTTGACATTGGTCACTGTGTAGGTCGGCAGGGATTTGCGGCTTCCCTGCAGAATTTCTTGCAGACGGGTCTTGGGATCCTTCTGCTCTATGCCCGGCTTGATCTCGTCCAGGCGGCTGGCGTACCAGCCCAGCAGCAGGGTCCGTACCGTCTCAAGATTGGTATCCAGATAGACGGCGCCGATCACCGCCTCGACCGTGTCGGCCAGAATGGATTCACGGCGAAAACCGCCGCTTTTCAGCTCGCCCGGCCCCAGGATCAGGTGATCCCCGAGGTCGAACTCCCGGCCCAGTTCGGCCAGGGTCTTCTCGCGCACCAGGGTGGCGCGCATCCGGCTGAGATCCCCTTCCGCCGCCTGCGGGAAGCGGTGGAACAGATCGTCGGCAATCACCAGACTCAAAATGGAGTCACCCAGAAATTCCAGTCGCTCGTTGTGACGGGAGCCGGCGCTGCGGTGAGTCAGCGCCCGGGTCAGCAGTTCTTGATCCTGAAAGACATGCCCGAGACGGGACTGCAGTCTGTTCATCTTGATGTTCATTTACTTGATTCCGCCAATGCGGTTGAAGCGCACCCCTGTCGGTACCCAGCTCGGCAGCAGGGAGCCTTCTTCGCGCTCGAATTCAAAACTTATCCAGATAGCGACCGCCTTGCCCACCAGGTTCTGCTCGGGCACGAAGCCCCAGAAGCGGCTGTCGGTACTGTTGTCACGGTTGTCACCCATGACGAAGTACTGACCTTCCGGTACGACCCACTCGTCGGGGTAGGTGCCGGGCTGGCGGTAGTAACGGCCGACCATATCGGGCATCAGCGGGTTGCGCAGAGTCTCGTGAGACACCTCGCCCAGCTGCTCGGTATAGCGGTCAAGCGGGATCCCCATCTGGGTAAATTCACCCCTTTGTTCAAACTTGACGTCGAGCTTCTGGAAGCCCGGGCACGTTTTCCCTTCCTGCTCCTCGCACTTGGGCCGGATCATCAGCTCCTTGTTGCGATAGATGACCCGATCCCCCGGCATGCCGACCACCCGCTTGATGTAGTCCACCCGGGTATCCAGCGGATACTTGAACACCACCACGTCGCCGCGCTTGGGTTCACCGGTCTCGAGGAACTTGGTGTTGGTCACCGGATCCTTGAGGCCGTAGGCAAACTTCTCCACCAGGATGAAATCGCCCACCAGCAGGGTGGGCATCATGGAACCAGACGGGATCTGGAACGGTTCGAAGATGAAGGAGCGCAGGATCAGTACGAGGGTGATGACCGGGAAGACCCCGGCGGTCTGTTCGATCCAGACCGGCACGGGGGCCACCTTGGCCAGGGTTTTCTCGTCCAGATGGGCGCCGCCGTGGGCACGGGCCACGGCAATCTTGGCGGCCCGCTGCTTGGACCAGATCATCTTGTCCAGACACCAGATAACACCGGTGATCGCGCAGACCACCACCAGGATCAGGGAAAACGTGCTTGCCATCTATTAATCCTTTCCGACGTGGAGAATTGCGAGGAAGGCTTCCTGCGGCACGTCGACACGGCCCAAAGACTTCATCCGTTTCTTGCCTTCTTTCTGCTTGTTCAGCAGCTTCTTCTTACGACTCACGTCACCACCGTAACACTTGGCGGTCACGTCCTTGCGCAGGGCCTTGACGGTGCTGCGAGCGATGATCTGGTTGCCGATGGCAGCCTGGATGGCGATGTCGAACATCTGGCGCGGGATCAGCTCGCGCATCTTCTCCACCACCTGGCGACCGCGATACTGGGCGTTCTCCTTGTGGGTGATGATGGCCAGGGCGTCGACCCGCTCGCCGTTGATCATGATGTCCAGGCGGACCATGTCGGAGGTTTCGAAACGCTTGAAGCCGTAGTCCAGCGAGGCATAACCGCGGCTGGTGGACTTGAGGCGGTCGAAGAAATCGAGCACCACTTCCGCCATCGGGATCTCGTAGGTCAGTGCCACCTGCTTGCCGTGGTAGACCATGTTGGTCTGCACGCCACGCTTCTCGATACAGAGGGTGATCACGTTGCCCATGTACTCCTGCGGCAGCAGGATGTGACACTCGGCGATCGGCTCACGCATCTCCTTGATGCTGGTGATGGCGGGCATCTGGGCCGGGCTGTCAATGTGGATGGTGGTGCCGTCGGTCTGCTCGATCTGGTAGACCACGGTCGGCGCCGTGGTGATCAGATCCAGATCGTACTCACGCTCCAGCCGCTCCTGGATGATCTCCATGTGCAGCATGCCGAGGAAGCCGCAACGGAAACCGAAGCCCAGTGCGGTGGAACTCTCCGGCTCGTAGAACAGGGAGGCGTCGTTGAGCGACAGTTTCTCCAGTGCATCGCGGAAGGACTCGTAGTCATCGCTGGAGATGGGGAACAGACCGGCATAAACCTGCGGCTTCACCTTCTTGAAGCCGGCCAGCGCCTTCTCGGCACCGTGTTTGGCCAGGGTCAGGGTATCGCCCACCGGCGCGCCGTGGATGTCCTTGATGCCGCAGACGACCCAACCTACCTCGCCGCAGCCCAGACCGTCGGTATCCACCTGCTTGGGTGTGAAGATACCGATACGATCGACACCCCAGGTCTGGCCGGTGCTCATTACCTTGATCTTGTCATTCTTCTTGAGCGAACCGTTCTTGATCCGCACCAGAGAGACGACGCCCAGATAGGAGTCGAACCAGGAGTCGATGATCAGCGCCTGCAGCGGGGCATCCGGATCCCCTTCCGGAGACGGGATCTTGGCCACGATCTCTTCCAGCACCAGATCGACGCCGAGGCCGGTCTTGGCGGAGCAGCGCACCGCGTCGACCGCGTCGATGCCGACGATGTCCTCGATCTCTTCGGCAACCCGCTCTGGCTCGGCGGCCGGCAGGTCGATCTTGTTCAGCACCGGCACCACTTCCAGGTCCATTTCCATGGCGGTGTAGCAGTTGGCCAGAGTCTGTGCCTCAACCCCCTGGCCGGCATCCACCACCAGCAGTGCCCCTTCACAGGCCGCCAACGAGCGGGAGACCTCGTAGGAGAAGTCCACGTGGCCCGGGGTGTCGATAAAGTTCAGCTGGTAGGTGTTACCGTCTTGTGCCTGGTAGTTCAGGGTCACACTCTGTGCTTTGATGGTAATGCCGCGCTCGCGCTCCAGTTCCATGGAGTCAAGCACCTGAGCCTGCATCTCGCGGTCGGACAGGCCGCCACAAGTCTGGATCAGACGGTCCGACAGGGTCGATTTACCGTGGTCGATGTGCGCAATAATCGAAAAGTTACGAATGTGTTTCATCGAGCAAGAATCACTCAAAATTAGGTTAGGGCCGGATATGGAGGCAGGATTTTACTGGATAACCCGGTCGACGGCCAATCTTTAGTCGACGAAGCACCAGAAATAGCGGCCTGCACGGTCAGGAGAGATGGCGGGTGGGCAGGACCACACCCAGCATGCGGGGACCATAGGCCCCCTGATCGAGTCGGTTGGAAAAGTAACGAACCAGTGAAAAACCGACGAGGCCCCCCAGCAGGCAGCAGAGGATGGTGACCCCCTCCCCCGCAGAGAGCAGAGGTGCCAGCCAGAGTTGCCCCAGCAGGGCCCCCGCCAGCAGGCAGAACAGCGGCAGCACATAGACCAGCGCGGCCCCCTGCAGGATGCTCGCCTGGGGAATGCCGAGCCTCACCTGCTGGCCGACGCTCACCTCGGCGGTGAGCGCCACTCGCAGTCGCTGCGCTTTCAATGGAAACGCCTTGGCCACCGTGCCGGTGCCGCAGCTGGACTGTTGATGACAACCGCTGCAGGCGGAGCGCCGTTCGCACTCCACCCAGGCATGTTCTCCATCAATGGCCACCACGGTCGCCAGCTCTTCGCTCATTCCACTCACAAGACGGTTCCACAATAACGAAAGATAGATTGACCCAATCTGAACACGACTGTCGGCCTTGGGCAAGCAGCCGCGTCTGACGGCTTACTGTACGGCCTCGTTGCGGGCCAGCGGCTGCACCGATTCGGCAATCCGCTTGGCGGTGTCGGCCGGCACTTCCCCGACCACGGTTATCTCGACCCCTACGTCATTGACGAAGCTCACCAGCGAGGTGGCGCCCTGGCGGATCAGCTGCTGGCGCACCGCCTGCTTGGGATCGACCCGGGCCACGTAGACCGAGAGATCCACCAGCCCGTCGGAGAGCATCATATAATCCACCGGCAGACTGGTAGTCACCAGCTGGTGACGATCCCGGGAAAGCACCTTGAAGCCTTCAGGCAGCCAGGTGAGGTGCCAGTTCAGCTGCTGCTGCGGCGCCGGATAGGCATCTTCCAGCGCCAGCGCCTGGGGCAGCTTGCTGCTGGCCAGCTTCACCAGCCAGGGGGCCGGCGCGGGGAGACGATCCAGATCCACCCCCAACACCTGCTCGACCAGGTTGCCTTCCCGATCCACCATGTCCACCCGTAGCAACAGGCTGCTCTGCTCATCAATCCAGAGCACGAAACCGTACTTGTCGGCCTCTTTGGGCACCAACCGCACCACCTGTGCCACCAGCCCGGCAGCCCGGCTGCGGCCGGCCAGCACAGGATCATAACTCTCCAGCACCCGCGGCAACGGCATTCTCACCAGGGTGGCCCATACCCCGGGGAAACGCGCCCCCTTGAGGGTGTAGGGTTCATGGGTATTTTCAAAAAAGGTGTACTCGTCCTGGCGCTGCAGGTACTCGATGGTCTTGCCATCGAGGTAGCTGAGGTGAGCCACCTCCTTGCCATCGATCACGCCGTGGCTGAAGCGGATAGGCTCGAGTCGCCCCTGCCGGGCCTTGACCATGGACAATTCGAAATTCTGTTGCGAGACGGCACTCTGCATCTGCTGCAACAAGGCCTCGGCCGACTTGTCGTCGGCCGAGGCCTTGGCGCTGATCAACAGGAGAGAGGCCAGCAAAATACGGCTGGACTGGCGCACGTTCTGATCCCTAATCCGTTATTCCTGAATCTGCTTGTCTTGCAGCAGACGCTGTTGCAACTGGTGGTCGCGCAGGAAAGCGTTGATGCGCTCGCGCTGCTCCTGCATCTGCTGTTCGCTCAACCCCTGCTGACGCTGGGTCGCACGATTGCCGTCCTGCGGATAGTGCACGCTTACCGGCGAGGCACTGCCACCAACGGGGATAGTGTTGAGTACCGGGTTGGTCGGCACACCGTCCTGCCCCTGATACTGCTGCACCCCGAAGATGACGGCGGCAGCGACCGAGGCGGCGATGGCGTATTGCCCTACCTGCTGACCGGCACGGCGCAGGAACGGCACTATGCTGGCGGTCTTGGCGCTACCCGGCTGCGGTGCGGCAGGTTTGCTCTCCACCGGCTTGGGCGCCAGTATGGTGGGCTCATCTTCCAGCGCAACCATGATGCTGTCGCTCAGATCCAGTTGCAGATTGACCGGCAGGTCCCCCCGCATGGCATCACCAATCAGGTGGTAACGAGACCAGGTCTCTTGCAGAGCCGGATCCGTTCCCAGCTCGTTCAGAACCTCAACATCGCTCAAGTCACCGTCCATCAGGGCCGAGAGTTGCTCTTTATTTGCCATAAGTTAACCTGTCTTTCCCCAGTTAATTCTCGATCAGAGGTTGCAGCTTTTTATCGATTGCTTCCCTCGCCCGGAAGATGCGGGATCTCACCGTACCCACCGGACAATCCATGATTTCGGCAATCTCTTCGTAGCTCAGCCCTTCCAGTTCGCGAAGGGTGATAGCTGTCCTCAAGTCTTCCGGCAAAGCTTCTATGGCAGAAAACACGGTGCGCTTGATCTCATCGGTCAGCGTCAGGTTTTCCGGGGTGGCCACCTCTTGCAAGGCTTCGCCACCGCCATAGTATTCTGCCTCTTCCGCCTCTACATCACTGCTGGGCGGCCTGCGCCCCTGAGAGGTCAGATAATTTTTGGCCGTGTTCACGGCAATCCGGTACAACCAGGTGTAAAAGGCGCTCTCGCCACGGAATGTCGGCAGCGCACGGTAAGCCTTGATGAAGGCCTCTTGCGCCACATCCGGTACATCGCCCGGATTGTTGACATACCTAGCCACCAGGTTGACCACCTTATGCTGGTATTTTTTTACCAACAGGTTGAATGCATTTTTATCGCCACGCTGGACCCGCTCAACCAGCTGTTCGTCCAGTAGATTCTGGTCGCTCATCAGAGCCGTAAAACCCCCATCAGGTTATCGTTTTTCTTTTCCGGCCCTTCCTAAGCGCACAAGTTCAGACAGGAGGAATCAGGGAAAGTTCGCTTGCATTGAAAAAAATGTGACGCAGGCTGCATCACCACCCTCGCTTGGGCTACCATGGTGCCAGTTCTTAATCCAGGCCAATGATACTTATGAAAGCAAGTGTTGAATACCTTTGCGACGTACTGATCATTGGCAGCGGTGCCGCCGGTTTGTCTCTCGCGTTGCGATTGGCAGACCAGGCCAAAGTCCTGGTTCTGAGCAAGGGGCCCATCAGTGAAGGGGCCACTTTCTATGCGCAAGGAGGCATCGCTGCCGTGTTCGACGAGACCGACAGCATCGAATCCCATGTGAGCGACACGCTCAACGCCGGAGCCGGGTTGTGTGACCCGGCCGTGGTGGAGTTCACCGCCCGCAACGCCCGCGACTCCATCCAGTGGCTGATCCAGCAGGGGGTCCCCTTCGATCAGGAGGAGGACGCCGAAGGGGAGTCCCACTATCACCTGACCCGCGAAGGGGGCCACAGCCATCGCCGCATCTTCCACGCGGCGGATGCCACCGGCAAGGCGGTGCAGCTCACCCTGATCGACCAGGTGCGCGCCCACCCCAACATCCAGCTGATGGAGCGCTTCAACGCGGTCGATCTCATCACCACCCGCAAGCTGGGTCTGCCGGGCAACCGGGTACTGGGCGCCTATGTCTGGAACCGCAACGCCGAGCAGGTCGAGGTGATCCGCGCCCGTTTCGTGGCGCTGGCCACCGGTGGTGCCTCCAAGGTGTACCAGTACACCTCCAACCCGGACGTCAGCTCCGGTGACGGCATCGCCATGGCGTGGCGCGCCGGCTGCCGGGTGGCGAACCTGGAGTTCAACCAGTTCCACCCCACCAGCCTGTTCCACCCCGATGACCCCAACTTCCTGCTGACCGAAGCCCTGCGCGGCGAGGGTGCCTATCTGCGCCGCCCCGACGGCAGTCGCTTCATGCCCGACTTCGACGAGCGGGCCGAGCTGGCACCGCGGGACATAGTCGCCCGCGCCATCGACCACGAGATGAAGCGGCTCGGTGCCGACTGCATGTATCTGGACATCAGCCACAAGCCAGCCGATTTCATCATCAAGCACTTTCCCACCATCCATGAGCGCTGCCTCGCGGTCGGCATCGACATCACCAAGGAGGCGATGCCCATCGTCCCTGCCGCCCACTACACCTGCGGTGGCGTGATGATCGACAACAACGGCCAGACCGACATTCCCGGCCTCTACGCCATCGGCGAGGTGACCTACACCGGGCTGCACGGCGCCAACCGGATGGCCTCCAACTCCCTGCTCGAATGCGTAGTCTATGCCCATCAGGCGGGGGCCGACATCTTGGCCAAGCTGCCGATGAGCGTGGAGCCGCCCCGTCTGCCGATGTGGGACGAGAGCAAGGTGGAAGATTCGGACGAGCTGGTGGTGATCCAGCACAACTGGCACGAGCTGCGGCTGATGATGTGGGACTACGTGGGGATAGTGCGTACCAACAAACGTCTGGCCCGCGCCAAGCGCCGCATCGACCTGCTCAAGCAGGAGGTGCAGGAGTACTACGCCAACTTCCGGGTCTCCAACAACCTGCTGGAGCTGCGCAACCTGCTGCAGGTGGCCGAGCTCATCGTCAACTGCGCCCTGCAGCGCAAGGAGTCGCGCGGCCTGCACTACAACCTGGACTACCCGGACATGCAGCCTGACTCCAAGCCGACCGTGCTGACACCGGAGCGGGACTAACCTCTGCCGCAAGCAACAAGCAGTAACACCAAGATGACCTCGCTCCGGCGGGGTCATCTGTTTTATGGGGAAGAGCGGCTAGCGGGTCGGCTGGGAGAAGTGGATGGCACGAGCCAGCGTGCGGTAGTGGGCCGGTGCCAACGCATCGCTGAACAGCCAGAGCCGGCTGGCGGGACGCTCCACCGCTACCAGCTGCAACCAGAGCACGCCGGGCCAGATGCGGCTGCCCGCCCCCAGCTGATAACGGTTGCCCTGCCAGCTGAGCCACTGACCGTCCCACTCCAGCACGCCGGTCATCCGGCTCGTGTCGAGCCAGGCGCGCCACAACCCCAGACCCCAGCAGGGCAGCAACAGGGCCCACTGCCAGCCGTGGATCAGGGCGGCCAGTGGCCACAGGATCAGCAGAAACAGCGACAACAGCAGCAGACGCTGCTGCCTGGAGACGGTGATGGGCATCGACACCCGTACGGATGGATCAACGCTGGCGATCGTGACGGGCCTGATTGCGTTCCAGGATCAGCGGGATCATGGCGGCGAAGGCGGGGTCTTCCGGCACGCCGTGGCCCATGCTCCAGCGGAACAGCTCCGGATCCTCGCACTCCAGCAGGCGGATGAAGGTCTGCTGATCGGCCTCGCTCAAGCCATCGAACTCGTGCTCAAAGAAGGGCATAAAGATCACATCCAGCTCGAGCATGCCACGGCGGCAGGCCCACTTCAGGCGGGATTTTTCAATTGGGCTCAACATGGAACTCTCCTTACAAAGACCCGGCGATGGTACCAGCTGGATTTTCCGGCTGACAAACATTCCTTACGTCTTTACCATGCAGGTCACATACTTTCTGTCTCTGGAATGCCATCGTGAGCCTGCCAATCCTTCCTGCCGAGCCAACCCTGTTCCCTCTGACCGATCTGGCCATCACCAGCCTGAGCGGCCCGGATCGCGCCAAATACCTGCAGGGTCAGGTCACCTGTGACGTCAACGCCCTGCAGCCGGGCCAGCACACCCTGGGCGGCCACTGCGATCCCAAGGGCAAGCTGTGGAGCGATTTTCGCCTGCTCTGCCTGAGCGATCGCCTGCTGATGCTGACCAAGCCGTCGGTGCTGGCTCGCCAGCTGCCCGAGCTCAAGAAGTTCGCGATCTTTGCCAAGGTCGAGATCAGCGAAAATCACGGCCAGGCGGTCGGCGTGGCCGGTCAGGGGACCGATGGCTGGATCGCGGGGCAATACGACCTGCAGGAGAGCGGCCTCATCGAGGGTGGCATGGCGGTGCGGATCGAAGCCGATCGCTGGCTGCTGGTCAGCGAACAGCCGCTGGCGCAGACCCTGCCCAGCGGCCCCGAGTCGCTCTGGTGGGGACTGGAGATCAAGGCCGGCATCCCCCATCTGGAGGCGGTTCATCAGGGTGAGTACATTCCCCAGATGCTCAACCTGCAGGCGCTGGACGGCATCAGCTTCACCAAGGGCTGCTACATGGGCCAGGAGACGGTGGCCCGCGCCAAGTATCGCGGCGCCAACAACCGCGCCCTGTTCGTGCTGAGCGGCACCGCCACTACCCCGGTTACCAGCGGCGACACCCTGGAGATCCAGCTCGGTGACAACTGGCGCCGCAGCGGCATGGTGCTCAACGCCTGGCAACAGGATGGCGAGCTGTGGCTCACCGCCGTGCTGCCCAAGGACACCGAGGCCGACGCCCGCTTCCGGCTCAAGCAGGAAGAAGGTTCAAGCCTGACCCTGCAGCCCCTCCCCTATCAGCTGACCGAGTAAGCGAAGCCAAGCGCCCTGCTAGCGCACCCGTGCCAGCAGAGCCTCCTTCAGCCAGCGCCCCGCCTGCCCGAGCGGGCGGGCGCGATGCCACTGCAGCTCCAGCGCCAGCTCCGGCTGGGTTATAAAGTCCGGCTTGAGCACCACCACCTCGCCCCGAGCCAGCGGCCGGTGCAGCAGAAAATCGGGCACTGCCGCCCACCCCAGTCCCAATTTCACCAGCTCCAGGATCCCGAGATCCCCCTCCACCCACCACACCTGCGCCGACAGGCGAAAGCGATGGCGCTCCGTCCCCTCCCGTCGCCCTGTCACCAGCAGCTGGCGAGCCCCCTGCAGATCGCTCTCCCGCAGCGGCGCCTTGTGGGCCAGCGGATGTTCGGGGGAGACCACCAGCGGCATGGCGACGCCTCCCAGCGAGCGGGCCACGATCTCCTGCTGCGGGTGCTCCTTCTGATAACTGATGCCAAGCTGGGCGCGGCCGCTGATCAGCATCTCGGTGAGATCCTCCATCAGCGGAAACAGCAGCTCCAGCTCAACCGTCGGGTAGTGGGTGGCGAACTCCTCCAGCACGGCGCCGAGCCAG
The DNA here is from genome assembly GCF_049175815.1 of Aeromonas sp. 600276. Classification (NCBI taxonomy): domain Bacteria; kingdom Pseudomonadati; phylum Pseudomonadota; class Gammaproteobacteria; order Aeromonadales; family Aeromonadaceae; genus Aeromonas; species Aeromonas sp. 600276. The sequence continues at coordinate 79,003 of NZ_JAAKVU010000017.1, forward strand.
GGCAGGTGGGAGTCATCATCGATGGCCAGGGTCAGGCGCGACTCGACGCCGCTGGCCAGCTCGCCGGCGATGGCCTGCAAGCGGGCGCTCTGGGCCAGCAAGATGCCTGCCTCCTGGCTGATGCGCACGCCCGCCTCGGTCAGCACCGGATAGCGCCCGCTGCGATCGAACAGCTCCAGCCCCAGATCTATCTCCAGATTGGCGATGGCGGTGCTGACTACCGACTGCGCCTTGCCCAGCTGGCGCGCGGCCGCCGAGAAGGAGCCTGCCTGCGCGGCGGCCAGCAATACCCTGAGTTGTTCTAGCGATGGGTTCATCGTCCTGCTCCTGCAAATGCGGTAATCCATCTATTTTAGCGATGGATACCAACGTGAAACTATCAATAAATAGGGATAGATTGCCAACCAGTCAGTCAACATAGCTGTTTAAAGAGAGGAATTTATGCGTACCCGCAATGACCGTATCCGCCACGCCATCGGCTTTGAAGTGATAGGTCTGCTCATCGCAGCCCCCCTGGCCAGCTGGATCACAGGCATCGAGCTCAGCCACATGGGGCCGCTGGCCGTCCTGTTCTCGGTACTGGCCACCGTCTGGAACTATGTCTACAACATCGGCTTCGACAAGCTGCTGCTCAAGTACCAGGGTCACCCGCACAAGACCTTGTGGCAGCGCGTGGTCCATGCGTTCGGCTTTGAAGGGGGCTTCATGGCGCTCACCCTGCCGGTCATCGCCTGGTGGCTGGATCTCGCCCTGCTGGCGGCACTGGCGCTCAATATCGGCTTCGTGACCTTCTATCTGGTCTACGCCTTCGTCTACAACTGGAGTTACGACAAGGTGTACCCGATCCCGGGTCAGTGGCAGCAGAACGCACTGGGTTGAACGACGGCAAAAAACGGTGGGAAAAACGAGGCACCATCATGCAAGAGGCATGATGGTGCTGGGGGAGGACAAGCCCGGCGGGCCTGCCGCGGCCTTCAGGCTTGTGCCTTCAGCTCTTCGGTCTGGGCCTCTGCCTCGGCCTCCTGGGTCAGCATGGCCTCAAGGTCGCTCTGGTACTGGGTCAGCAGACGCTGGGCCGCCACCATGTCACCCTTGTGCAGGCGCTCGAACAGATGGTGTTGCACCACGCCGTTGAGATACTCCACCGTGACCGGTTGCTCCAGGGTCTCCAACAACTCCTCTTTTTCCAGCTCGGCATTGATTTCATCGGCACTGGTACGCAGCAGACCGGCCAGTTGCACCAACATACGGCGCTCACCTTCGCGCAACAGGCTCAACATGCGGTTTCTCTGCTGCTCATTCTGTTGGGTCATACATTTCCTTACGTCGAATGGGAACAAGCCCGCTCATTCTGCCTTGTCGCTCTGACAGCGTCTATCTCATGCCCCCCACTTATTTTCATGTCGCAGCCGCAAAGTGCGCCAGATGCTATTTGACCCGTCGCTAGGTATAGTAGCCACTGGTTTGCGGGCGCCTTGCCGCCCGGTACGGACGAGAAATTTCACCATGACTGACGCCATTCTGGTGCTTTGCACCTGCCCGGATGAGGCCAGTGCCGACCTCATCTGCGAACAACTGCTCGACCGGCAGCTGGCGGCCTGCATCAACCAGCTGCCCGGCCTCACCTCCGTCTATCGCTGGCAGAACCAGATCGAGCGGGCCACGGAGATCCAGCTCATCATCAAGTCGCAAGCGGCCCTGTTCGAGCCGCTGCGCCAGTGCATCCTTGCTCATCACCCCTATGAGGTGCCGGAGATCCTGGCGCTCCCCACCCATCAGGGTCACCAGCCCTATCTCGACTGGATAAAACAGGAAACCTCATGACGCCGTTTCGCCTGCTCTCTCCCCTGCTGTTGCTCTGCGCCCTGCTGGCCGGGCTCGGTTCGCTGCCGGCCCGCGCCAGCAGCACGGATCTGCTGAGCGCCCTCGGCATAGAGGCCAGCGCCCAACCCAAATTTCTGAAAGTGGACGAGGCGTTCGTCCTCGAGAGCGAACAGCAGGGCAACCGGCTGCTGCTGCGCCTGCGCATCGCCGACGACTACTACCTCTACCGCCACCGCTTCAGCTTCCAGGGCGAGAACCTCACCTTCGAGGAGCCGGTGCTGCCCGCCGGCACCGATCATGAAGACGACTTCTTCGGCAAGACCCAGGTCTATTACCGGGAGGTGCAGATCCCCGTCACCCTGACCGAGGCGGGCCAGCAGGCCAGCCTCAAGATCAGCTATCAGGGCTGTACCGACGGCCTCTGCTATCCCCCGACCGACAAGCGGATCGCCGTCGACCCCCTCGTCGCCGAGCCGCCGCATGATCAGGTCGATGTACCCACGCCGGCCCCGGCCAGCAGTCAGCAGGATCAGCTGGCGGCCGCCCTCGGCAGCCAGGGTTTCTGGCTCAGCGTCGCCGCCTTCTTCGCACTGGGGCTCGGCCTCGCCTTCACCCCCTGCGTCTTCCCCATGTATCCCATCCTGACCGGGATCATCGCCGGGGCCGGCCATCGCCTCTCCACCCGCCGCGCCTTCCTGCTCTCCTTCGTCTACGTGCAGGGGATGGCGGTCACCTACACCCTGCTCGGGCTGGTGGTGGCGTCGGCAGGCTTGAAATTCCAGGCCGCGCTGCAGCACCCCTATGTGCTGATCGGGCTCTCGGTGATGTTCGTGCTGCTGGCCCTCTCCATGTTCGGGCTCTATACCCTGCAGCTGCCGAGCAGCCTGCAAACCCGCCTCTCCGGTCTCTCCAACCGCCAGCAGGGCGGCTCCGTGCTCGGGGTCGGCATCATGGGGATGATCTCCGGCCTGGTCTGCTCCCCCTGCACCACGGCCCCCCTCTCCGGCGCCCTCATCTACGTGGCCCAGAGCGGCGATCTCTGGCTCGGCGGCGCGGCCCTCTACGCCCTGTCGCTCGGCATGGGGCTGCCGCTGCTACTGCTCGGCACCTCGGGCGGCAAGCTGCTGCCCAAGGCGGGCGCCTGGATGGACGTAATCAAGCAGCTGTTCGGGTTTGCGCTGCTGGCGGTGCCCATCCTGCTGCTCTCCAGGCTGTGGAGCGATCAGGTCGCCACCCTGGCCTGGCTCGGCTGGGGGCTGCTGCTGTGCGGCTACCTCTACCATCACAACCAGCACCAGCAACATTCGGTGGGGCGCAGCCTGCGCGGTTTCGTGCTGCTGCTGGCGATGATCAGTGCCGTGGTGGTGGGCAAGGATCTGCTGCTGCCCTCCCAGGGCGCCAGCGTCGCCGCCCAGGCCGAGACGCCGGCCTTCATCCGCATCAAGACCTTGGACGATCTCAAGACCCAGCTGGCCGCCGCCCGCGGCAAGCCGGTGCTGCTCGATCTCTATGCCGACTGGTGCGTGGCCTGCAAGGAGTTCGAACACAAGACCTTCAGCGACCCCGCCGTGCGCGAGCGCTTCGGCCAGATGGTACTGCTGCAGGCGGACGTCACCGCCAACGACGATGCCGATGTGGAACTGCTCAACGGTCTCAACGTGCTGGGCCTGCCGACCCTGATCTTCTTCGACCGCGCCGGCAATGAAGTGAGCGGCCAGCGGGTGACCGGCTTTATGGGGCCCGCCGAGTTCCTCGGTCAGCTGGACAGGATTGGCGATGCCAACTGAACTGCGTCAGCTGCAGGCAAGCGATGCGCCCGCCCTGCAGCGGCTGTTCGAACTGGCTCCAGCCTATCAGGCAGCGATAAGTCACGCGCCGCTCTGCGCCCAGGCAGCAGAGGAGGCGCTCACGGCCTGTCCGCCGACGCTGCCCTTCTCTGCCAAACAGGTGATCGGGCGCTGGGAGGCGGGGGAGCTTACCGCCGTGCTCGATCTGCTGCGCGGCTATCCCGAACCCACCACCGCCTATCTGGGGCTGCTGCTGGTGGGTGAGCCCTGGCAGGGGGCCGGCCGCGGTCAGGCGCTCTATCTGCACGCCTGCACGCTGGCTCGCGCTTGGGGCGCAACCCGGCTGCGCCTGTCGGTCATTGCCAGCAATGAGGTCGCCTTGTCCTTCTGGCAGCGCCGAGGGTTCACCGAGTGCTATCGCCGCGAGCTGGCCGGCTACCGGGCCGAGGCTATCGTGCTGGAGCGTGCCATCGACCCTGCCCCTTCCGGGCACGCCCCCTCCCTCTCGCCCCTTACTGACTGATTTTTCTGGCAATCCCTTGTATATGGTCGGCAGCATGGCAAAATTTGCCCTTTCCCGTCTCGTTCGTCCGGAGTTTTGATGAAAAAGTGGTTCATCCCCCTGCTGGCCCTCTGGCTCTATGGCTGTTACGCAGGTCCAGGTGAAGAGGCAATCCGGACCCAGGTCACCGCCAAACTGCAGGCCGACACCGACGCCAATCTGTTCGAGATCAGCGACTTCGCCATCCTGGACAAGGAAGAGCGCATGGAGGGGGTCTATCTGGTCAAGGTGAGCTACCAGCTCCACTTCAAGCGGGGACTGGAGCAGTTGCAGGTACTGCAGGACGAGGATCTGGTCTATGACAGGGTCGGCCCCTTCCAGCAGGAGATGGGGCTGATGGAGCTGGAGCGCAAATACGGCGAGTTCGAGGCGGGCCAGATGCTGCCGCAGCAGGCCGAGGTGTGGATGATGAAGACCGAGCAGGGCTGGCGTCTGGCCGAGCCCGCTCACTGACGCGGCCCCGGCCAGGCAACCCGGGCCGACTCAGGCCTGGGTATCCACCATATAGCCCTTCCGGTCGGGCGCGTCGCTCGGGATCTTGCTGGCAAAGGCCGACAACAGATCCTTCAGAGTCACCCCGCTACCGCTGTTGCCGCTGCTCTCCAGCAGGCTGGAGAATTGACTCTGCAGGGCGCTCACCTCGCTGCCAGGCTCCCCTTCCCCATCCAGCTGACCCAGCAGGCTCTGCAGGTCCAGCTTCATGGGATTGTCACTGCTGCCAGTGGCGATGGCCTTGCTCCCCTCCTGCTGAGCGTGCAGAGCATCCATCAGGCTCGCCATGAAGGAATCGAGTGAACCACCGCTGGCGGCGGTACTCTCGGTATTCTCACCGCTCTCTTCCTCGCTCTTGCCCGACAGGCCCAGCTCGGCCAGCACCGACTTGAGATCCTGCTCCATCTTGTTGCTCGCACCGGGGGGCGGCGGGGGCGGCATCTCTGGTCTCTCCTGCCGTTCGCCGCTGCGCGTTGCCAGCAGTTGCGCCAGCGAGCCGACGCTTCCCGCGGCTGTTACGTTTGTTGTCATTGTCCTGATCTCCTGAGCGGGGCCGCCGCTGATCCTCAGCGGCTCGAACCCCGTTCACAGATGGCAAACCCCGCGCCAATCCGGTGTATTCCTCTGATCAGCACAAGAAATTGGCGCATGATGGATTTTTGACAACTCCGGCTATAAAGCGAGGCAACGGCAGGATAAATCCGGCTGGCCGGCAAACGGGGCGGCAACCGCTTGCCGAGCCGTGGCAAGCCCTGACTCGCTTAGAACAGATCCTTGAAGCGGTACCAGAGCATGCCGAGCGCCAGCAAGGGCGAGCGCAGCGCCGGGCCGCCGGGGAAGGTCATGTGCGGCACGCGGCCAAACAGATCCAGCCCCCGGCTCTCCCCCCTGATCGCCTCCGCTACCAGCTTGCCCGCCATATGGGTAGCATTGAGACCGTGGCCGGAATAGGCCTGGGCATAGAAGACGTTGGGATGATCCGCCAGGCGGCCGATCTGGGGCAGCCGGTTGGCCCCTATGCCTATCATGCCGCCCCACTGGAACTCGATGGCGGTCTCCGCCAGCTCGGGAAACACCCGCAGCAGCTTGGGCAGCATGAAGGCCTTGATGTCGCGAGGATCCCGTCCCGAGTAGTTGCAGGCTCCGCCAAACAGCAGGCGGCCGTCGGCGGAGAGGCGGTAGTAGTCGAGCGCCACGTTCTGATCGCACACCGCCATGTTTTGCGGCAGCAACCGCTGGCGCAGCCGTTTCTCCAGCACCTCGGTGGCGAGGATGTAGGAGCCCGCCGGCAGCACCTTGCCCCCCAGCTCGGGGTTGAGGTCATTGAGATAGGCGTTGCAGCCGATCACCAGGTAGTCGGCGCTGACCCGGCCATGGGCCGTGGTGACCTGGAGCCGCTCGCCATAGTCGATGTGCACCACCCTGGATTGCTCAAACAGCGCCACTCCCAGGCTGGCCGCCGCTCGTGCCTCACCCAGCGCCAGATTGAGAGGGTGCAGGTGGCCGGAGCCCATGTCGATCATGCCGCCGATGTAGCGATCCGACCCCACCACTGTATGCATATCTTCGCGTGCCACCAGTTTCAGCTCGTGCCGGTAGCCGAGGCTCGCCAGGTGCGCGAGCTCGTCTTCGAAGCCGGCCAGATGGCGCTGGCGGGTGGCCAGATCGCAGTAGCCCCAGCGCAGGTCGCAGTCGATATTGAAGCGCTCGACTCGCTCGCGCACCAGCTCGACCGCCGCCAGCCCCATCAGGTCGAGCTCGCGCACACCCTCTTCACCAATCCAGCGGGCGAACTGGCTGGTGTCGTGGCCGATGCCGCGGATGAGCTGACCGCCGTTGCGCCCGGAGGCGCCCCAGCCGATACGGTTGGCTTCCAGCAGCACCACCTTGTAGCCCGCCTCGGCCAGATTGATGGCGGTGTTGAGACCGGTGAAGCCGCCGCCTATGATGCAGACCTCGGCATTGCACTCCCCGCTGAGCTCTGGCCACTGCTGATTGTCATTGCGGGTGGCCGCGTAATAGGAGGCCACGTGTTCCTGATGTGTGTTGTGCTTTCCCTGCATGTTCAGCATCCTGCCCTGGTCCCGTTGCGTTTACTAAAATAAACGGCCTGTCATCGATAATACGCAGGCCCCCGCCGCCAATCCAGCCCGCCGGGATCACAGAAATGCAAAAGGCGTCCTAAAGGACGCCTTGTCACGAGCCGACCGCCCATCGCGATCCGCGCTCATGCAAAAGGCGCCCCGCAGGGCGCCTTTTCATGCAATCAAGGTGCTGTAACGAATTACAGTACGTTGATGGCGTTCAGGTCGGAGAAAGCCTGTTCCAGACGCTTGATCATGGAAGTCTGACCGGCACGCAGCCATACGCGCGGATCGTAGAACTTCTTGTTCGGCTTGTCGGCGCCTTCCGGGTTGCCCAGCTGACCTTGCAGGTAGGCTTCGTTGGTCTTGTAGAAGTCCAGGATGCCTTCCCAGGTCGCCCACTGGGTGTCGGTGTCGATGTTCATCTTCACTACGCCGTAGGAGATGGACTCGCGGATCTCTTCCAGAGTGGAACCTGAGCCACCGTGGAATACGAAGTCCAGAGACTTGGCCGGGATGCCGAACTTCTCGGACACGTACTTCTGGGAAGCGTCCAGGATGGACGGGGTCAGCTTGACGTTACCCGGCTTGTAGACACCGTGTACGTTGCCGAAGGAGGCAGCGATGGTGAAACGCGGGCTGATCTTGGACAGACGCTCGTAGGCGTAGGCCACGTCTTCCGGCTGGGTGTACAGAGCGGACTGATCCATGTGGCTGTTGTCGACGCCGTCTTCTTCGCCGCCGGTGCAACCCAGTTCCAGTTCCAGAGTCATGTTCATCTTGGCCATGCGGGTCAGGTACTCGCAGCAGATGTCGATGTTCTCTTCCAGAGACTCTTCGGACAGATCCAGCATGTGGGAGGAGAACAGCGGCTTGCCGGTTTCAGCGAAGTGCTTCTCGCCCGCTTCCAGCAGACCGTCGATCCACGGCAGCAGCTTCTTGGCAGCGTGGTCGGTGTGCAGGATGACCGGTACACCGTAAGCTTCGGCAACGGCGTGCACGTGCTTGGCACCGGAGATGGCACCGATGATGGCAGCCTGCTGACCTTCCAGCTTCAGACCCTTACCAGCGGTGAATGCAGCACCACCGTTGGAGAACTGAACGATAACCGGCGCTTTCACCTTGGCGGCAGCTTCCAGCACGGCGTTCACGGAGTCGGTACCGACGCAGTTGACTGCCGGCAGAGCGAAGCCGTTCTCTTTCGCGATGGCGAACACTTTCTGAACGTCATCACCAGTGATCACGCCCGGTTTTACGAAGTCGAAAATTTTCTTAGACATGTTTAATCGTCCTGTCTCGTATGCCGTTAATAAAAAATGGGGGGTTCATCATGAACCGGCACAGCGGCCACATGATAAACGAAACGGGAGGCTTTTGCCCCCCGTCTCGGGTCAATTAGGCTTTGGCGCGCTGTTCCAGAATCGCAACAGCCGGCAGTACCTTGCCTTCCACGAACTCCAGGAAGGCGCCGCCGCCGGTGGAGATGTAGGAGACCTTGTCGGCGATGCCGAACTTGTCGATGGCGGCCAGGGTGTCACCACCGCCCGCGATGGAGAAGGCCGGGGATTCAGCGATGGCGCGAGCGATCACTTCGGTACCCTTGGCGAACTGGTCGAACTCGAACACGCCGACCGGGCCGTTCCACAGGATGGTCTTGGCGTTCATGATGATGTCGGCCAGGGCCTTGGCAGAGTCAGGGCCGATGTCGAAGATCATGTCGCCGTCGGTCACGTCAGCGACGGACTTGATGGTGGCCGGGGTGGACTCGGAGAACTCGGCACCGACAACCACGTCGGTGGTCACCGGGATGTTGGTTTCGGCAGCCAGCTTCTTGGCGGTGTCGATCAGGTCGTGCTCGCACAGGGACTTGCCGACGTTGTGACCGGCAGCAGCGATGAAGGTGTTGGCGATGCCACCACCGACCACCAGCTGGTCAGCGATCTTGGAGAGGGATTCCAGTACGGTCAGCTTGGTGGAGACCTTGGAGCCGCCAACGATGGCAACCATCGGGCGCTCGGGCTTCAGCATGGCTTTGCCCAGGGCTTCCAGTTCACCAGCCAGCAGTGGGCCGGCACAGGCGACCGGTGCGAACTGGGCCACACCGTAGGTGGAGCCTTCGGCGCGGTGAGCAGTACCGAACGCATCCATTACAAAGACGTCACACAGGGCGGCGTATTTTTTGGCCAGCTCTTCGGTGTTCTTCTTCTCGCCTTTGTTGAAGCGGCAGTTTTCCAGCACAACCAGCTCACCGGCGGCGACTTCTACGCCATCCAGGTAGTCTTTGGCCAGACGAACCGGGCAGGACAGTGCGTCTTTCAGATAGTTGACAACCGGAGCCAGGGAGAATTCTTCGTTGTATTCACCCTCGGTCGGACGACCCAGGTGGGAGGTGATCATCAGCTTGGCGCCCTTTTCCAGAGCCAGCTTGATGGTCGGCAGAGTCGCAACGATACGTGCATCGGAGGTGACCTTGCCGTCTTTTACCGGCACGTTCAGGTCAGCACGGATCAGAACGCGTTTGCCCGCCAGATCCAGGTCAGTCATCTTGATAACAGACATATTCAGTCCTCTATATTTTCAGGTAATGTTAAAAACAGTAACCTTGCGCCCGGTGCAGGCTCTCAGCCTGCGGCCATCATGGCCCGGGTGGTATCCAGCATGCGGTTGGCGAAGCCCCATTCGTTATCACACCACATCAACATCTTGACGAGGTTGGCATCGCTGACCCGGGTCTGGGTACCATCAATGATGCAGGAGTGAGCATCATGATTAAAGTCTACGGAGACCAGCGGCTCTTCCGTGTAATCCAGAATACCGCTTAATGTACCTCTGGATGCCCGTTGCAGGGCTTGATTTACGTCAGTAACCGTCACTTTTTTACGAACAGTAATACTGAGGTCCATTGCCGTTACATTGATGGTCGGTACCCGTACCGCGATCGCCTCGAACTTGCCGGCGAAGTGGGGGAGGATCCGCTCCAACCCCTTGGCCAGCTTGGTATCCACCGGGATGATGGACTGGCTGGCGGCGCGGGTTCGGCGCAAGTCGCTGTGGTAGGCATCGATGACTTGCTGATCATGCATGGCCGAATGAATTGTCGTAATAGTACCACAATTTATCTCGAATTCTCGATGCAATGTTTCGATGACGGGGACTACGCAGTTGGTGGTGCAGGAGGCGTTGGAGACGATCCGCTCGCGCCCCGTCAGCACCTGATGGTTGACCCCGTAGACGATGGTGGCGTCCACGTCCGCCTCGGCCGGATGGGAGAACAACACCTTGCCCGCCCCCGCCGCCAGATGCAGCTCGGCATCGGCCCGCGAGCCGAACACTCCGGTACAGTCCAGCACCACGTCCACCCCCAGCGCCCGCCACGGCAAGCGCGACGGATCCCGCTCGGCAAACAGGGAGATGAGATCCTCCCCCACCAGCATGCTGTTGCCGGCCAGCTGTACCGGATGGTGGAAGCGACCGTGGCTGGTGTCGAAGCGGGTCAGGTGCACCATGGCCTCGGGGGCGGCCAGCTCGTTGATGGCCACTATCTTGATGTTCTTGTCGCGGCCGCTCTCGTAGAGGGCCCGCAGCACGTTGCGGCCGATCCGCCCGTACCCGTTGATGGCAATCTTGATCATGAAAATTCCGGGTCCTCAGCATGGACAAAGGGACAAGCGGATGACTGACTCACGACAGCAGGGCATCCTGAAATTCACCGCGGGCCAGCAGTGCCGCCCCGAATACCCCGGCGCTGTCCCCCAGGGCTGGAGCAATAATGGGGGTGGCGAAGCGGGGATTAAAGAGGAAGGGCAAAATAGTCTCCCGTCCCACGCTGTACAGGCTCTGCACGTTGCCCACCCCGCCGCCGATGACGATCACGTCCGGATCCAGGATGTTGACCACGTTGGCCAGTGCCTGGCCAAACAGCAGATGCAGCCGGTCGATGGTGAGCTTGGCCACGTGGTCGTGAGCCGTCGCCGCCGCGATCTTGGCCAGTGGGAGGTGACGCTTGGCCTTGGCCTCGTACCAGGCCTCCAGCGCCGGGCCGCTGATGAAGGTCTCGACGCAGCCGCGCTTGCCGCAGTAGCACTCGGGGCCGTCGGGAGAGAGCACGTTGTGGCCCCACTCGCCGGCGATGCCGTGATGACCGTTGAGGATGCGGCCGTTGATGACGATGCCGGAGCCCACTCCGGTGCCCATGATGATGCCGAATACCACCTTGGCGTCGGGATGGTACTGACGCACCGCCCCAAGATGGGTTTCCGCCAGCGCGAAGCAGTTGGCATCGTTGGCGATAAGCACCGGCACGCCGAGCCGGCGCTCCAGATCTTCCTTGAACGGCCTGCCGTTGAGCTCGGTGGTGTTGCAGTTTTTCATCAGGCCGGTTTGCGGATCCCGCGCCCCTGGCGTCCCCATGCCGATGAGGGCCGGCCGCTGGCCGAGCTTGTCGGCGCACTCTGCCACCAGCTTGGCGATCTGGCCGATCATGTGGTCATAACCGCCGGCACGCTCGGTGGGAATGCGATGGCGCAGCAACACCTCGTCCCCGTCCAGTACCACGCACTCGCACTTGGTACCGCCAAGGTCGATACCCCAATCCAACAACCTGTTGCTCATCCTGCCTCCAGCCATGACCGCAGGGCGCCAGCTCCGGAGTGCACGCTGCCGTGCCCGCCTGAAGTCGACCGCCCTCTACCGGGTTGCAGTGTAACCCGAGCGGCGGTCAGGATGCAGCCCCCGCCGCAGGCAGCAAAACGGAGCCCGCAGGCCCCGTTGTTCATTGTGTTGTCGGCGGCGCTCAGCGGCCGTGGTACTGGGCGGACAGCTCGTGTACCGCGTTGACGAACACGCCGGCATGCTCCGGGTTCACATCCTGATGGATGCCGTGACCCAGGTTGAAGACGTGGCCGTTGCCGTGACCGAAACCGGCCAGGATGGAGGCGACCTCTTCACGGATGCGGGCCGGGCTGGCGTAGAGCATGGAGGGATCCATGTTGCCCTGCAGCGCCACCTTGTCACCGACCCGACGTTTGGCGTCGGCGATGTCGGTGGTCCAGTCCAGACCCAGCGCATCGCAACCAGTGGCGGCGATCTGCTCCAGCCACTGGCCACCGTTCTTGGTGAACAGGGTGACCGGCACGCGGCGACCGTCGTGCTCGCGAATGAGGCCGTCGACGATCTTGTGCATGTATTGCAGGGAGAAGTCGCGGTAATCGCGCGGGGTGAGCACGCCGCCCCAGGTGTCAAACACCATGACCGCCTGGGCGCCGGCCTTGATCTGGGCATTGAGATAGGCAATGACGCTGTCGGCCAGCTTGTCGAGCAGCAGGTGCAGGGTCTGCGGCTCTGCGTACATCATCTGCTTGATCTTGGTGAACGCCTTGGAGCTGCCCCCCTCCACCATGTAGGTGGCCAGGGTCCAGGGGCTGCCGGAGAAGCCGATGAGCGGCACTTCGCCCTTGAGCTCACGGCGGATGGTACGCACCGCGTTCATCACGTAGCCCAGCTCGTCTTCCGGATCCGGCACCGGCAGCGCCTGCACGTCGGCCATGGAGGTGATCGGACGCTCGAAGCGCGGGCCTTCGCCCTGTTCGAAGTAGAGACCCAGCCCCATGGCATCGGGCACGGTGAGGATGTCGGAGAAGAGGATGGCGGCATCGAGCGGATAGCGGCGCAGCGGCTGCAGGGTGACTTCACAAGCCAGCTCGGCGTTGCGGCACAGGGACATGAAATCCCCCGCCTGGGCGCGGGTGGCCTTGTATTCCGGCAGATAGCGGCCAGCCTGGCGCATCATCCATACCGGAGTCATGTCCACTTCCTGGCGCAGCAGGGCACGCAGGTAACGATCGTTCTTCAGCTCTTTCATCCCAGTTCCTGAGTTCATATCCAGCATAAAATGGCGGATATGATACCACTTTGTGCGCGGCGGGGGGCGGCTCAAACGCCAGCCACTGCCGTTGGAGTGCAAAGATGTGAAGGGGCGCAAACAAGCGCCCCTCTTTGCATCCCTCATTGCATCCCTCAGGCCTGCTCGCCGAGGCAAAGCTCGATGAGCCGCCGCGCTATGGTGCCGTGGGGCGGCAGCCGTGGCAGCGCACCGGCCTCGAAGAAATCGGCCGCCACCAGCTCCTCGTCCTGCACCCGGATCTCGCCGCTCTCATAATCGGCGGTGAAGCCCATCATCAGGCTGTGGGGAAACGGCCAGGGCTGGCTCGCCACGTAACGCACGTTGGTCACCCGGATGCCGCTCTCCTCGAACACCTCCCGCGCCACGCACTGCTCCAGGTTTTCCCCCGCCTCCACAAAACCCGCCAGCACGGTATACATGGGATCCTCGGCCTGATAGTGACGGCGGTGGGCCGCCAGCAAGATGGCGGGTCCCTTGCGCACCGCCACGATGATGCAGGGGGAGATACGCGGATAGGCGACGTGGCCATGGCGGCACCCTTGCGCCCACTCCCCCGCCTTTGGGCTCATGGGGGCGCCGCACTCGCCGCAGAAGCGGTGGGTCCGGCGAAAGGTGGCGAGCTGCCAGGCGCGGCCAGCCAGCTGAAAGCCCGTTTCATCCCCGGCCACCATCAGCTGGCGCAGTGGGGTCAGGGCCTCGGTGTCAGCCGCCCCCCCCAGATCGAGCAGCAGGCAGGGCAGCCCGTCCCACTCGTCAAAGCGCTCAAAGGCGGCATGCTGCAAGTGGCTGGGCAGACAGGCACGGGGGCCTTGTGGAATGCGCCCCTGGTCATCCAGCAGGACGAGGTGATCGCCCCCCAGCACGAACCAGCGGGCCTGTTCGGTTAATGGCATAGATGCAGCACTCTTTATGTTGTGACGTCGGTCGGGATGCGCGTCCGGGACTGGGCGGCGGTGACGGATGAAAGCGACAACCGGCCACCATATTAAGGCGCGGCAAGTCGGGTGGCGACCCCAAGATGGCTGCTTTTCAATACCCATGAGAATGCCCATGAAAAACGCCCATGAAAAAGGCCGCCCGCAGGCGGCCTGACATCGGTCTCGGTCGATCAGGCGTCGCCCATCGCCAGCAGGGAGGCGTTGCCGCCCACCGCCGTGGTGTTGATGGTGCGGGTCTTCTCGGTAATGAAACGGCTCAGGTAATGGGGGCCGCCCGCCTTGGGGCCGGTGCCGGAGAGGCCCTGCCCGCCGAACGGCTGCACCCCGACCATGGCGCCGATCTGGTTGCGGTTGATGTAGACGTTGCCCACGTTGATGCGGCTCGCCAGCTCCTCGGCATGGGATTCGTTGCGGCTGTGGATCCCAAGCGTCAGGCCGTAGCCGGTACCGTTGATATCCGCGATCACCTTGTCCAGATCCCGCGCGGCGTAGCGCACCACGTGCAGGATGGGGCCGAACTGCTCGCGAGTCAGCTCGCGGATGGAGCCGATCTCCAGCGCGGTCGGCTGCACGAAGTGACCCCCCAGGGTCACGGCCGGCATCGGCGCCTGGGCGATCAGGCGGGCACGCGGGATCATGTGCACCAGGTGCGCATCCAGACCCGCCTTGGCCTCGGCGTCGATGACCGGGCCGACGTCGGTGTTGTGCTCGGCCGGGTTGCCCACTTTGAGCTCCTGCAGGGCACCGGTGAGGATCTCCAGCACCCGCGGCGCGATCTCTTCTTGCAGGTAGAGCACCCGCAGGGCGGAGCAGCGCTGGCCGGCGCTCTGGAAGGCGGCGCTCACCACGTCGCGCACCACCTGCTCCGGCAGGGCGGTGGAGTCGACGATCATGGCGTTCTGGCCGCCGGTCTCGGCGATGAGCGGCAGGATGGCGCCATCGCGCTGGGCCAGGGTCATGTTGATGAGCTTGGCGGTCTCGGTGGAGCCGGTGAAGCAGACGCCACCGATGCGGGCATCCGCCGTCAACTTGGCGCCCACGGTGGCGCCGTCACCCGGCAGCAGTTGCAGCACGTCGCCCGGAATGCCGGCCTGATGGGCCAGGGTCACCGCCAGGTGGGCAATGAGACCGGTCTGTTCGGCAGGCTTGGCGATGACGGTATTGCCGGTGGCCAGCGCCGCGGCGACCTGGCCCAGGAAAATCGCCAGCGGGAAGTTCCACGGGCTGATGCAGACGAACACGCCGCGGCCCTGCAGGAACAGCTCGTTCATCTCGCCGGTGTAACCCGGCAGCAGGGTGGCCTGCCCCATCAGGCTGCGGGCCTGCACCGCGTAGTAGCGGCAGAAGTCCACCGCCTCGCGCACCTCGTCGATGCCATCCTGCAGCAGCTTGCCCGCCTCGCGGGTACAGAGGGAGATGAACTGCTCGCGGTTCGCTTCCAGCAGATCCGCCAGTTTCTCAAGGGCGGCTGCACGCTCGCTCACCGGAGTCTCGCGCCAGCGCGGGAAGGCGGCGTGAGCCGAGGCCAGTGCCTGCTCCACCGCCTGCTCGTCGGCCCAGTGGATCTTGCCGACGGTCAGACTCACATCCTGCGGGCTCATCACCACGCGGGCTTCGTTGCGCTTGAGGGTCTCGCCATCGACGATGGGGCCCGCCAGCCACTGCTTGTTCTCCAGCTCCTTCAGCTTGGCGAAGAAGGGACGCTGGATGGAGACGATGTTCATGTTGACGCCGCTGGAGTTCTTGCGGTCGCTGAACAGGTTCACCGGCTGCGGAATGCGGTCGTTGGCCAGGCTGGAGTAGCGCTTGAGGGTGCGCAGCGGGTGCTCGGCCAGGGAGTCGACCGGGGTGTTGGGGTCCACCAGCTTGTGGACGAAGGAGGTGTTGGCCCCGTTCTCCAGCAGGCGGCGCACCAGATAGGGCAGCAGATCCTTGTGGGCACCCACCGGTGCATAGATGCGGCAGTGCAGGCCGGGCAGCTCGTTCAGCACCGCGTTGTGCAGCTCCTCCCCCATGCCGTGCAGGCGCTGGAATTCGAACTGGCGATCACCGGCCATCTCCAGAATGCTGACCACTGTGTTGGCGTTGTGGGTGGCGAACTGGGGTGAGATGAAGCCGCGGGTCGGCTCGCTCAGCAGATAGCGGGCGCAAGCGAGGTAGGAGATGTCGGTGCCCGCCTTGCGGGTAAACAGCGGGTAGCCTGGCAGACCGGCCTGCTGGGCATATTTCAGCTCGCTGTCCCAGTAGGCACCCTTCACCAGCCGCACCGGAATGATATCTCCCTGCTCGCGGGCCAGCGCGGTGAGCCAGCAGAGTACCGGCAAGGCGCGCTTGGAATAGGCCTGCACCACCATGCCGAGCTTGCCCCAACCGCGGTTGGCGTCGGAGCGATAGAGCTGCTCGAACAAGTCCAGGGAGAGCTCGAGGCGGTCCATCTCTTCGGCATCGATGCTGATGGCCACGTCCTTGTCACGGGCCAGACGCACCAGCCCCACCAGCCGCTCGCACATCTCGCCGAGCACCCGCTCGCGGTTGGCCACGTCATAGCGCGGATGCAGCGCCGACAGCTTGATGGAGATGGAGGGGGCCGGGCCGCCGTCGCTGATGCGCTCGCCGCCCACCGCCTCGATGGCGCGCTGGTAGTCACCGAAATACTTGTCGGCATCGGCCAGGGTCAGGGCGGACTCCCCCAGCATGTCATAGGTGTGGGTGTAGCCCTTCTCGCGGGACTTGCGGCTCGCCTTGAGGGCTTCCTTCATGTCGCGCCCCAGCACGAACTGCTTGCCCATGATCTTCATGGCGGCGTACATGGCGGAGCGCACCACGGGCTCCCCCAGCTTGTTGACCATGCGGCCCAGCAGGTTGGCCGGGTTGCCATCCAGCTTCTTGTCCAGCTTGATGATCTTGCCGGTCAGCATCAGCCCCCAGGTGGAGGCGTTCACCAGGGTGGAGTCGCTCTTGCGAAAATGGGACGACCAGTTGGCGCCGGAGAGCTTGTCCTTGATCAGGGCATCGGCGGTTTCGGCATCGGGAATGCGCAGCAGCGCCTCCGCCAGGCACATCAGGATGATCCCCTCCTGAGTATCCAGGCTGTACTCCTGCAGGAAGGCGTCGATGCCGTCGCCGGAGCCGCTCTCCTTGCGCACCTTGGTCACCAGGGTGCGGGCACGCTGGGTCACCCGCTCCAGCGAGGCGCCATCCCCCGGCAGCATGGCCGACAGTTCGGCCAGATAGGCATTTTCATCCACCACGTAGTTCTGGGTGATGGCTTCGCGCAGGGCGGCCAGATCGGAGGGAATGTAGTCAGCGGCAAGCACTTGGGTAGCTTTGAACATATGGGGTCTTCCTGTACGCCCTAGGGCTGATATCGACGAAGGCGGTCGTGCCGCCGAAACGCCGATAATGTATACAATATCAACCCATAGATGAAATGAAATTGTTGCCTGTTATTAACAAAGATCGCTGATTGGCTCATATGGCGCACTATATCGGCGCCATATGCCTACCAGGCAAAATTCATCGCCCTATTTTGTATACAATTTTTCGCCAGGCAAAAAAGAAGGGTCGCCATGGCGACCCTTCACTCTGCTGCCGACAGCGGTTGTCAGTTCATCCAGCGATCACCGCGGCTGCGGCGACGGGGCAGCATGGGCAGCAGGATGCCGAGCAGGATGCCGCCACCCACCATGGCACCACCGCGGATGAACCAGTCCATCTGCATGTCGTGCTCCTGGTTGTCGTAGCTCTGGGTCAGGGCGTCGTTCTGTTCCTTGAGGTTGCCCATCTCCTCGCCCTGGCTGGCGAGCTGGGCCTTGAGGGTGGCGATCTCCTTGCTCTGCTCGGCGATCTTGCCATCCTTCTCGGCGAAGCGTTTCTCGTTGTCACCGTTGAGGTTCAGCAGGCGGGCCTTGGCCTCTTCCAGCTCTTTCTGTACCTGGGGCAGCCGCTCGCGCAGGCTGATCTCGCCCTGCAACTCGCTGCTCTTGATCCAGCCCTCACGGCCGCGACCGTCCACCACCTGGGTAAAACCGGCCTCGTTGTTCACTGCCTTGACGTCCAGCGGCTCACCCGCCTTGACGCTGCCAAGGATCCGGTACTGGGTGCCCGGACCATTGTGAATAAAGGTAAAGATGTTGTCTGAAACATAGCGGGTATCGGCCAGTGCCTGTTGGGCACACAAGCAGATCAGGATCCCGAGAAGGGCGCGCATGGTCGATCGGTTCTCTTCGTTTGGTTAGGTGACTGGCGAATGTTAAGCCGCCGGCGGGTCAAAGGACAAGCAAAGAAAAGGGCTCCCCCCCGAGCTGAGAGGTGGCTCGCAACTTGTCTCTATCACGACGCGACCATTCCGGACGCCGCTGCCTATTTCTGTTTCAGTGCCTTCACTTCGGCCCGCAGGGCTCGCAGCTCCTGCAGCAGCAGATCCTGCTGTGCGCTCTGGTGATGGCGCCACTTCTCCAGCTCCGCATCCCCCCGTCCCGGCTGCAGGAACAGGCTGGCCATGAAACCGCTGATGGCACCAAACAGACCGACCCCGAACAGGATCAGCAGGCTGGCGACGAAGCGTCCCTCCTCCGTCTTGGGCACCAGATCGCCATACCCCACGGTGGAGAGGGTCACCAGCGTCCACCAGAAGGCATCGTAGGGAGTCTGGATCTGGCTGCCGGGCTGGCCCGACTCGACCCAGTACATCACCCCTGAGCCCACCCCCAGCAGCAGGAAGAACAGGAACAGGATGCCGGAGAGGGTGGTCTCGTTGCGCTCGCGGCGAAACATGGCCAGCAGATCCGGCTGATCCCGCAGCAGCTGGTAGATCCGCCACAACTGGATGAGCCGGGCCCAGCGCAGCTGCTCCACCATGGGCAGACTGCCCGGCAGATAGAACCAGTTGGCCTTGAAGAAGGCCATCCGGTCGGGGGCCCGGACCCAGCCATAGGCGAAGTGACCGAGGAAGAAGTAGCAGATCAGGCTGTCGACGTCATAGAAGAGCTGCAGGGTCTGGGGGGCCAGGGTTTGATGACCCCACCAGCGGGCCGTGACCAGCACAACCGAGATCACCGACAGAAACGCCATCAACAGATCCATGGCGCGTAGATGAGTTAAGTGATGGCGCATACATTTTCCCACTTTAGGCACGGTGCGAATTAATAAAAAGGAAGATAATGCCGATAGCCCTGAGGACAAAGGAAAACCGGTCATTAAAAGGAGAAATATTATGCAGTTAAACCCGCTGGAGAAGCGAATGAGCAATATCCGGCTGGTACCCAAAGTGGTACTGCTCATGGTGTTCAGTACTGTGCTGCTGCTGATCAAGCTCTGGTTCGACGCCAGCAATCTGGAAACCACCCTGCTCAGCGAAGGGATCGCCCCCGACAAGGCAGACACCATCGCCAACAGCCTGCTCTGGACCGGGCTGATGGAGACCGCCATCATGGGGCTGGTCTTCGTGGTACTGCTGCTGACCGGCTCGCGCCTGATGGTCAAGCAGGTGCACTATCTGGTGGGCCTGCTGGAACGCTTTGCCCGCAAGGATCTGAGCCACCGGGTGCTGCTCAAGTCCCGTGACGAATTCGGCGACATCGCCAAGGCGGTGGCCCACTCCCAGGAGAACCTCAAGGAGGTGTTCGGCACCCAGCGCGTCGCCTGCAAGGAGCTCAACGACATCGCCTCCCAGGTGACCCTCTGCATGGAGGAGGCCAACGAGGCCATCAGCGAGGAGTTCACCCAGATTGAGCAGCTGGCCAGCGCCATGAGCCAGATGGTGGGTGCCATCCGCGAGGTGGCCGCCCATGCAGAGCAGGCCTCCCACGCCACCGCCGAAACCAGCCAGCTGGCGGAAGAGGGGAGCCGCTGCGTGGCTGCCACCGTCAACACCATCGACACCCTCTCCGGCAACATTCAACGCTCCTCCACCGTGGTCAACCAGGTGGAACAGGGGGTCGATCAGATAGGCTCAGTGGTCGACACCATTCGCGGCATCTCGGAGCAGACCAACCTGCTGGCGCTGAACGCCGCCATCGAAGCCGCCCGTGCCGGCGAGGCCGGCCGTGGCTTCGCGGTGGTCGCCTCCGAGGTACGGGAGCTGGCCAACCGGGCCCAGGCCGCCACCGTCGAGATCCAGAAGATGATCGAGCAGCTGCAGGGCAACGCCCGCCAGGCGGCCGAGCTGATGGCCCAGAGCGTGCAGCAGGCCGACAAGGGGGTGGAGCAGGTGACCCTGGCCGGCGACCAGCTAGCCACCATAGTGCAGCGGGTACAGGGGGTGGCCGACATGAACCGCCAGATCGCCGCCGCCTCCGAGCAGCAGAGCTCGGTGGCCGAGGAGATGAGCGGCAACCTGGAGCAGGTCAAGCAGGTGGTGGAGGGCTCCGTCGTGGTACTACGCGAGCTGCAGGAGGCCTCCGAACTGGTGGAGCGCCACAGCCAGACCCTGGATACCCATATTCAGGCCTTCAAGCTGGCCTGACGGGCGTCATCGCACAGACAGGAAGGGATGGCTCAGCACAGCCAGCCCCTGGACAGCACTCATTATCCAGCCCCTCAAACTGGCCTGACTTTCACGCAACAATCTGGTTAGACTGGAAGGCCCCCACGAGGGGCCTTTCTTTTTTCATCGCGGCAAGGAGCCAGGATGCAGACCACAGAACTTGCGCTTGAAATCAGCGCCGACCAGGGGCGGCTCGACCTGCCGCTGATCCACCGCTTCTTGTCTGAAGAGGCCTACTGGTGCCGCGGCATTCCCCTTGCCACCCTGCAGCGGGCCATCAACCATTCGCTCTGCTTTGGCGGCTACCTCGGCGGCCAGCAGGTCGCCTTCGCCCGGGTCATCACAGACCGCGCCACCTTCGGCTATCTGGCCGACGTGTTCGTGCAGCCCGAGTATCGCGGCCGCGGCTACAGCAAGGCACTGGTGGCAGCCATACTCGACCATCCCGAGCTGCAGGGATTGCGTCGCCTCTCCCTCGCCACCTCCGATGCCCACAGCCTCTACGCCGGTTTCGGCTTCGCACCGCCCGCCAGCCCCGGCAGCCTGATGGAGATCTACCACCCCGATATCTACCAGCGCACCTGAATGGTCGGCTACCGATAATTCCCGCCGGATCATGCTTCTCGCCCCTGCGCTGTGACGCGGGGGCCCGACAGTGCTAGATTGGCAGCCAGCTTTTTATCCGGCAGTTTCGTTAATCACAAGGACGGCAACCGTGGCCCAGCACTCTCCCTCTTTCTCCGCCTTCTCCCCCCTGCTGCAGGAGCTGGCCCAGCGCCACTGGCAACGGCTGACTGAACTGGCCCCCGACTACGGCACGCTGCCCGAGCCGGTACGCCAGACCCTGCTGACCCTGCTCGGTCTCTCCGATTTTGTCGCCGACTCCCTCTTCAAACAGCCGGAGTTGCTGACCGAGCTGCTGGCCTCCGGAGATCTGGAGCTGGCCGAGCGCTGGCCCGCCTACCAACGCGATCTGGCCGCTCTGCTGGCCGAGGTGGACGACGAGGAGGCGCTCAAGCGCATCCTGCGCCAGTTCCGCCGCAGCCGCATGCTGGTGATCGCCTGGCGCGAACTGCTGGGTCACGCCGAAGTGGAAGAGAGCTTTATCCACCTCACCAAACTGGCGGATGCCCTCATCTGCTCTGCCCGCGACTGGCTCTACGCCAAACAGTGCAACGAGTTGGGCACCCCGATGGACGGCAACGGCAACCCGCAGCCGCTGCTCATTCTCGGCATGGGCAAGCTCGGCGGTGGCGAGCTCAACTTCTCCTCGGACATCGACCTTATCTTCACCTTCCCCGAAAACGGCTACACGGTGGGCGGGCGGCGCGAGCTCGCCAACCAGCAATTCTTCATCAAGCTGGGCCAGCGCATCATCAACGCCCTGCACCAGAGCACGGTCGACGGCCAGGTGTTCCGGGTCGATATGCGGCTGCGCCCCTTTGGCGACGCGGGTCCGCTCGCCATCTCGTTTGCCGCCATGGAGGATTACTACCAACACCACGGTCGCAACTGGGAGCGCTACGCCATGGTCAAGGCGCGGGTGCTGGGACCCCAGAGCGAACACGCAGTAGAGTTGGCCGAGATGCTGCGCCCCTTCGTGTTTCGCCGCTATATCGACTTCGGCGTCATCGACGGCCTGCGCCAGATGAAGGCGATGATCGCCGCCGAGGTGCGCCGCAAGGGGCTGGAGGGCAACATCAAGCTGGGGGCCGGCGGCATTCGCGAGGTGGAGTTCATCGCCCAGGCGCTGCAGCTTATTCGTGGCGGTCGTGAACCTGCCCTGCGGGTACGTCACCTGCCGGAGGCGCTGGCCGCCATCGCCCGGTGCGGCGCCCTCGAAGCCGACCACTGCGACCGCCTGCTGACGGCCTATCGCTTCCTTCGCCGGGTCGAGAACATCTTGCAGGAGATCGGCGATCAGCAGACCCAGACCCTGCCCACCGAGGAGCGGGATCGCCAGCGCCTGATCGCAGCTCTGGGTTTTGCCGACTGGGCTGCCTTCATGGCTCATCTGGATGAGGAGATGGCGGCCGTCCATCAGGAGTTCGCCGCCGTGGTGGGGGAAGAAAAAGAGGCACCCGCCCATCTGGAGCAGCTCTGGCTCGATCTGTGGCGCACCGAGCTCGACGCCGCCGAGCTGGAGCAACTGCTGACCGCGCAGGGGGGGGCCGAGCCCGCCCCGCTCTGCGCCGCGCTGCTGCGCTTCAAGGAGGAGTACAAGCGCCGGCAGGTCGGCCCGCAGGGGCGCATCGCGCTGGACTGGCTGATGCCGGAGCTGCTGCGGCTGGTGGTGGCCAGCGAGCAACCCGCCCGCCTGTTCGAGCGGGTGTGCGAACTGCTGACCCGCATCTTCACCCGCAGCGCCTATCTGCAACTGCTGGCGGAGAACCCGGGTGCCCTGCGCCAGCTGGTGCGACTGTGTGACGCCAGCCACCTGGTGAGCGAGCAGCTGGCCCGCTACCCGATTTTGCTGGACGAGCTGCTCGATCCCCAGCACCTCTATCACCCCACTCCGCTCGATCAGTACAAGCCCCAGCTGCGCCAGTTCCTGCTGCGCATCCCCGAAGAGGACGTGGAGCAGCAGATGGAGGCGCTGCGCCAGTTCAAGCAGGTACAGCTGCTGCGCATCGTGGCAGCCGACATCGCCGGCGCCCTGCCGCTGATGAAGGTGAGCGACCACCTCACCTGGCTGGCGGAGGCGATCATCGAGGAGGTGGTCAATCAGGCCTGGGCCCAGATGAGCGAGCGCTACGGGGTGCCGCCCGAGGTGGCGGTGAGCGGCCAGCGCGGCTTTGCGGTGGTGGCTTATGGCAAGCTGGGCGGCATCGAGCTGGGCTACGGCTCGGATCTCGACCTAGTGTTCCTGCACGGCGGCGACCCCAACAGCTACACCGACGGCCGCAAGCCCATCGACAGCCGCCAGTTCTACCTGCGTCTGGCCCAGCGGATCCTGCACCTGTTCAGCACCCGCACCCCGTCCGGCATCCTCTACGAGATCGACATGCGGCTGCGCCCCTCCGGCGATTCCGGCCTGCTGGTCTCGTCGCTGTCAGCCTACGAGCTGTATCAACAAAACGAGGCCTGGACCTGGGAGCATCAGGCGCTGGTGCGGGCCCGTCCCATCTATGGCGATGAGGCGGTGATCGCCGAGTTTGCCCGCATTCGCCGCGCCGTGCTGGCCAAGGAGCGGGAGCTGCCGACCCTGGCCCGCGAGGTGCGCGAGATGCGCCACAAGATGCGGGATCACCTGCTCAAGGCCGGTGCCGGCGAGTTCGACCTCAAGCAGTCCCCCGGCGGCATGGTGGACATCGAGTTTATCGCCCAGTACCTGGTGCTGGCCCATGCCTGCGGTGAACCAGAGGCGCTCACCCGCTGGTCCGATAACGTGCGCATCTTCGACGAGTGCGTGCTGGCGGGGGTGCTCACCCTGGAGCAGGCGGAGGGGCTCAAGCACGCCTATCTGGAGATCCGCAACCTCGGCCATCGCCTCAACCTCTCGGAAGTCTCCCGCAAGGTGGGGGACGACCAGTTGCTGACCGAACGAGGCCATGTGCTGGCGGTCTGGCAACAGCTGCTGGGGGAGTAAACAAAAGGGGCGCCGAGGCGCCCCTTGTTGTATTCACTCTCGGGTCAGGGTCAACGCCCGCCGGCCACGTCGATGAAGGTGCCGGTGACGTAGGAGGCTTCGTCCGATAACAGCCAGGCGATGGCGGCAGCCACTTCGATTGGCTGACCGCCCCGTTGCAGCGGGATCTGCCCCTTCACCCGGTCGACCCGACCGGGTTCGCCGCCGTCGGCGTGCATCTCGGTGTAGATGAAACCAGGACGCACCCCGTTGACCCGGATCCCTTGGGCCGCCACCTCCAGCGACAGCCCCCTGGTCAGCACGTCGACGGCCCCCTTGGCGGCGGCATAGTCCACGTACTCCCCCGCCGAACCCAGCCGGGCGGCGGCCGAGGAGACATTGACGATGGCGCCCCCCGCCGTCATCCGGCGCACCGCCTCGCGGCAGCAGAGAAAGCAGCTGGTGACATTGGTGGTCAGGGTCTGATTGATGCGCTCGGCGCTCATCTCCAGCACCCGCATCTGCGGCTGCAACCTGCCGGCGTTGTTGACCAGATGGGTGACGGGACCAAGCCGCGCGTCCATCTCCTCGAACAGACGCACCACCTCGGCCTCCACCCCGACATCCGCCTGCACCGCGATGCAGCTGACCGGATGGTGGGCCAGGATCTCGGCCACCAGCGCCTCGGCACTGGCCTTGTCATGACGATAGTTGAGGCACAGGTGATAACCCTGCCCCGCCAGATGGCGGGCGGTGGCGGCGCCAATGCCTCTGCCGCCGCCGGTGATCAGCACTCGTTTGTTCATGGCCCCTCCTGGTCATGTCGCGCACGGTGGCACTGCGAGATGGATGGCAGCCGTGTCAGGCCGGGCCGTGATCCATCACTGTCTCCACCAGCACCTTGTTGAAACGCAGATAATCCTCCTTGTCGAGCGGTGCCGGATAGCTCAGCACCCGCAGCGCATGTCCCTCGCAATCTGGCTGATAGGGCGGGTGCACATGGTCATGCTCGTTCAGGCAGAAACCCAGCGACTGATAGAAGCGCAGCCGGCGAAGGGAAATCTCGTCCTCTGGCGGATCTATCTCCAGGATGACGGGGCGCCCCGCCGTCTCGCAGAAGGCGGCAAGCAGGCGTGAGCCGTGGTTCTGGCCGCGCAGGGCCGGGTTGATGGCCAGATGCTCGATGTAGATCTGCTCACCGCAGTCCCACCAGAAGATGAAACCGAGCAGCTGCTCGCCCTGATAAAAGAGCTGACAGTGAAAGCGGGAGTCTCCCATCTTGCGTTGCTGATGCTGCGGCTGGCGCTGTTCGTAGCGGGGAAAGCTGCTGCCGTAGATCTGCCAGACCAGTGGCCAGTCCGGATGGGATATCTCTCTTGCGATTTCACTTCGACTCATTCATCTGCTCCTTGGTAAAACCACAGTGATACCATCTTTGTCCGGCCCAAACACCCCTCTCTTTCACTACCGGCGCGTCCCCGCCTCCCGGCCAAAACGCACAGAGCCCGCACGGGGCGGGCTCTGCATGGCGATAAAACAACAGGGCTAGGCTATTTGAACAAGCCCTTGAGCAGCTGGTCGGCCACCCCCTTCACCCCTTCGTTGTCGGCCTTGTCACCCAGCAGCTTCTTGAGACCGCGTTCTGCCTCCTTGCGGGCCTTCTCCTCCAGCAGCTTGTTGTTGCTGAGCAGTGCCTTCACATCGAGCCGGTAGCTCGGCGCCTGCCAGTGGCCACCGATACGCACCGGTATGGTGATGTCCTTGAGCTCGTCCACATCCTTGCCCCCCTGTCCCTTGCTGCTCTCCACCACTGAGGTGAGGAACAGGAAGTCGAGGGTCTCCGGCACCAGGGCGGTCTGGCCCTGCCCCTTCACCCGCAGGGCGGGGGCGAACAGCTGGATGTCGTCGCTCTGGGCGACCCCGTCGGCAATCCGGAAGCTGGCGGTGAGGGCGCTGAAGTCGGTCTTGCGCGCCTCCTTCACCTGATCCGCCCCCTTGCCGGTCAGGGTGGCCCGTGCCTCACGGATCATCTCCGCCAGGTTGATGCCGTGCAGGGCGCCATCGCTCAACTTGAGGTTCACCTTGCCCTGCATCCGGCTGCGCAGCGCCAGTTCGGAGAGGCCGGCCCCCTGCACCTCGACCTCGAGATCCCCCTTGCCCTCCAGCAGATCGGTCTGGGCCAGGGTCTGCAGCAGCGGCCGCACATCGACCCCCTGTACCCGCTTGTGGGCCTGATAGCGAGCCGGCTTTTGCCGCGCATCAAGCACGCCGCTGGCGGTCACCTTGCCACCGGCCACGCCGGCGCTGAACTGCTTGAGGGTGAGCTGCCCACCGGCCAGGGCCAGTTGCAGGTCGACGGCGCTCAGATCCAGTCCCTTCAACCGCACACTGCCCAGCTGCAACCGGCCGGCCAGATCCACCGACTTGAGGGCGGTCAGGTCCGGTTCGGCCGTGGAGAGCGCCTTGGCGGCGGGGGCGGCGGCCTGCGCCGTCGTCCCGGCCGGGGCTGCAGCGCCCGAACTGGCCGCGGCGGGCGCGGCCTTGGCCGGCTGACCGAGCCAGCCGTCAAGGTCGAGCTTCTCCCCCTTGAGGTCGAATTCCACCCTGGGCACGGCGCCCAGCTGCACGCTGCCGTTGCCGCTCAGCAGGGCGTCATCCACCCCCATCACCAGGTTGGTCAGGGTCACGCTCTGTTTGCCCAGCTCGGCACGGGCAAAGCCCGCGAGCTTCACCTGCATCTGCGGGCGCGGCAGGGCGTCACCACTGAGCTTGGCGGCCAGCACGGCATCCGACACCTCCAGCAGTTGCCGGTGCTCATCGAGCCGTGCCTTGAGAGTCCCCTCCAGGGTACCGGCCAGGGTCGGCTTGTCCGCCGCTCCCTGGG
Source organism: Aeromonas sp. 600276 (assembly GCF_049175815.1). Lineage (NCBI taxonomy): Bacteria > Pseudomonadati > Pseudomonadota > Gammaproteobacteria > Aeromonadales > Aeromonadaceae > Aeromonas > Aeromonas sp. 600276. Next base: position 105,531 of record NZ_JAAKVU010000017.1, read on the forward strand.
CGCCCTGCAAGTTGAGCGTGAGGCTGCTCCACTCCCCCAGCGCCAGCCGGTCGGCCTTGAGGGAGAAGGCGTCGAGCCGCTGCACCGGATCCTTCAGGCTCCCCTCCAGGCTGAGATCCTTGAGCTCGCTGCGGCTCTCATCCTGGGCCAGCTTGAGCTGGGCCTGCCCCTTGAGATCAAATGCCAGCTCCCCCTGGGCCCCCTTGGCGACCAGGGTCACCGGCACCCACTGATCCACCACCAGCTGACCCAGGTTCAGGTCCAGCTGTTCGAGGCGGGAGACGGTGCCGTTGCGATCGTCCTGCAGCAGGGCGCTGGCCTGTTGCAGCTCCACCCCTTGCAGGCTGATCTGCCAGGGCTGCTTGTCACTGGCGGCCGGGGCAGCCGGCTGACTCTCGCCCGTCGGCGAGGCATCCGCCCCCTGTTTGGCCGTCTTGATGAGATCGCTCAGGTTGGAGCTGCCGTCAGCCTTGGTCTGGATAAACAGGTGGGCACCACTCAGGGTTACCTTGCCTATCTCAAGCCGGTGGGAGAGCAGCGGCAGCAGGCCCACCGAGGCCTCCCCGCGCTCGAAGCGCACCAGGTCGGGCTCGGCGAAACCGGCGGGGTTGCGCAGCGCCACCTGCTCGAGAGAGAGGCCGAGGCTTGGCCAGAAGCGCCAGCCGATCGCCCCCTCCATCACCAGCTCGCGGCCGGTGCTCTTGCGCACCTGATCCACCAGCTGAGGCTTGAACTGATTGGGGTCGATGAGGGACACCAGGGCGGTGATGGCCACCACGGCCGCCAGCGCCAACCCCAGCAGGATGTAGATGATCTTCTTCACGATGGACTCCTTGAATGCGGATCTTGTGACTGACTATACCACCGGGGGGATAACAGATGGGGCCCGTCTGCCAAAACAAGCCAGCGGCGAGACAGGGATGGTCGCAGGTCGGTGTTCAAACGCGCGGCAATGAAAAGGGCCCCGCAGGGCCCTGATGATAGTGGATGGTGGATGGCTGACGCCCGTCTCGCCCGGATCAAGGTTGACGCGGCAGTTCCCGGTAGCCCATCTCGTACAGGGTGAAGGCATAGATGTCCGCACTCTGCTCGATCAGTTTCGCCACCGGCGTACCCGCCCCGTGCCCGGCATTGGTCTCGATGCGGATGAGCTGGGGATGGGGGCCGGCATTGTCGGCCTGCAGGGTGGCGGCAAACTTGAAGGAGTGGGCCGGCACCACCCGATCGTCGTGATCCGCCGTGGTCACCAGGGTCGAGGGGTAGCTGACCCCGGGTCGGACGTTGTGCAGCGGCGAGTAGCCCTTCAGGTAGTCGAACATCGCCTCGCTGTCGGCACTGGTGCCGTAGTCATAGGCCCAGCCCGCCCCGGCGGTGAAGGTGTGGTAGCGCAGCATGTCGAGCACCCCCACCGCCGGCAGGGCAACCCGCATCAGATCCGGCCGCTGGGTCATTACCGCCCCCACCAGCAGACCGCCGTTGGAGCCACCGCGGATCGCCAGCCGATCGGTGCGGGTGTAGCCCTCGGCCTTGAGGTACTCGGCCGCCGCGATGAAGTCGTCGAACACGTTCTGCTTGTTCTGCCGGGTGCCCGCCAGGTGCCAGGCCTGGCCGTACTCACCGCCCCCACGCAGGTTGGCCACCGCATAGACGCCCCCCAGATCCAGCCAGTTGGCCACCGACACGCTGAAGCTCGGGGTCAGGCTCACGTCGAAGCCGCCATAGCCGTAAAGGATGGTCGGGTTGCTGCCATCGAATTTCAGCCCCTTGCGGTAGCTGATGATGAGCGGCACCCGGGTGCCGTCCTTGCTCTGGTAGAAGCGCTGCTCGGAGACGTAATCCTCCGGCTTGAACGGCGCCGCCGAGGCGCGATAGAGGCTGATGGCGCCGCTCTTTGGCTCGAACCGATAGAGAGTGGGCGGCAGGGAATAGTTTTCGAAGCCGAAGTAGAGGGCGGGATCATCGTGCTTACCGTTGAAGCCGCTGACGCTGCCAAGGCCGGGCAGCGCCACCTCGCGCACCCGTTTGCCCTCGTAGTCGAACTGCTCGACCCGGGCGGTGGCATCCACCATGTATTCGGCGAACAGATAGCCGCTGCCGCTGTGCACCGTCAGCACCTGCTGACGCTCGGGGATAAGGTCGCGCCAGTGGGCCGGCCCCGGGTTGGCGGCATCCACCGTCACCAGCCGACGGTTGGGGGCGTCCCGGTTGGTCAGCAGGTAAAGGGTGCCGCCCTTGTTGTCCACCAGGCTCACATCCGCGTCCAGATCCCCCTGCACCGTCAACAGCGGCGCGTTCTCCTGGCTCAGATCCTTCACATAGAGGCGGTTGCCGGAGGTGGAGTTCGCCGCCGAGATGAGCAGGAAGCGGTCATCCTCAGTGACGGTCGCCCCCACGTAGCGGTGGTGCTGAGCCGGGATGGCGCCGAACACCAGCCGGTCATCCTCCTGCGCCGTGCCGAGCCGGTGGAAATAGACCTTGTGCTGATCGGTCTTCGCCGACAGCTCGCTGCCGTCGGGCTTGTCGTAGCTCGAGTAGAAGAAGCCCTCGTTGCCGAGCCAGCTGATGCCGCTGAACTTCACGTCCTTGAGGGGCGCCTCCAGCGGCTGCTTGCTCTCCACGTCCATCAGGTGGATCTCGCGCCAGTCGCTGCCCGCCAGCGACAAGGAGTAGGCCAGGATGCGGCCATCGCGGGAGAAGCTCAGCTGATCCAGCGCCGTGGTGCCGTCGGGGCTGAGGGTATTGGGATCGAGGAACACCTCGGCCGGCTTGCCCTCCTGCTGGCGCCACAGCACGTTCTGGTTCTGCAGGCCGTCGTTCTTGAAGAAGTAGTGGTAGCGCCCCTCGCGAAACGGCGCCCCCTCCTTGGCGTAGTTCCAGGAAGAGGCCAGCTTCTCCTTGATGGCGGTGCGATACGGGATCTGTGCCAGGTAGTCCCGGGTCACGGCGTTCTGGGCCTTGACCCAGGCTTCGGTCTCGGGGCTGCGGTCATCCTCCAGCCAGCGATAGGGGTCGGCCACGGCCTGACCGAAGTAGTGATCCACCTGCTCACCCTGGCGGGTGACGGGGTAGTGAAGGCGCGCTTTCCCTGACATGGCATCCTCTTGGGTTGGCTGGCCGCTGCATGCACAGAGCAGTGACAGGGCCAGCAGGCTGACAATCGCTCGCATCGATGCGGCTCCCTGCAATTTCGGTGAAGCGGGCAGGTTAGCAAAGAGTGCCGGACGGCCCAACCCCCCAGCGGGTGAGCAGGCGACATGAACGGGAAACCGCCACAACCCCGACCAATCGGAGTCATATGAATTTTTTCGCTTAGGTTTGCCAGTTTATTTTGTTTGTTATCCGGCACTTGGGTCACAGGATGGAATAAGCGACTGACCATCTCGACTCATTCAGGATAAAGCATGCCGTACAGCTACCTATCACATCTGCGTTGCAGCAAGACCGGCGAGATTGTGGATGCCGATCAGCCCCAGCAGCTGAGCCCGGTCGGCGCCCCCTTGCTGGCCAGCTACGACCTCGAGGCCCTGAAGCAGGCCTGGCATCCGGCCGCCCTGCTGGGCCGCCCCGCCAGCCTGTGGCGCTACCACGAGCTGCTGCCGGTACGCGACCCCGCCAAGGTGGTCACCCTGGGGGAAGGCTTCACCCCGCTGTTGCCGCTGCCGCGCCTCGGCAAGCAGGTCGGCATTCCGGATCTCTGGATGAAGGATGAGAGCCTCACCCCCTCCGGCTCCTTCAAGGCCCGCGGCGCCGCGGTCGGCGTCTCCCGCGCCCGCGAACTCGGCGTCAGCCACTTCGCCATGCCCACCAACGGCAACGCCGGTGCGGCCTGGGCACTCTACGGCGCCCGCGCCGGCTTGCGCAGCACCATAGTCCAGCCGCAGGCGGCCCCCGCCATCACAAGGCTGGAGAGCGCCCTGGCCGGTGCCCGCCTCTATCTGGTGGACGGCCTCATCAGCGACGCCGGTCGCCAAGTGGCCGAAGCGGTGGCCGAGCAGGGGCTGCTTGATGCCTCCACCCTCAAGGAGCCCTATCGCATCGAGGGCAAGAAGACCATGGGGTTTGAAATCGCCGAGCAGCTCGGCTGGACCCTGCCGGACGTGATCCTCTACCCCACCGGTGGCGGAGTCGGCCTCATCGGCATCTACAAGGCGCTGCGGGAGTTGCAGGAGCTGGGCTGGGTGCAGGGACCGCTGCCGCGCCTGGTGGCGGTGCAGGCGAGCGGCTGCGCCCCCATCGTCCAGGCCTGGCAGCAGGGGGAGCGCGAATCGCGCTTCTGGCCCGACTCCCAGACCCTGGCGTTCGGCATCAACGTACCCAAGGCGCTGGGGGATTTTCTGGTGCTGGACGCCCTCTATCGCACCGAGGGCTGCGCCGTCGCGGTGGAAGATGGCGCCATCCAGCGCGAGCTGCGTCAGCTCGCCTCCCAGGAGGGCTGCTTCGTCTGCCCGGAAGGGGCGGCCGCCTTCGCCGCCGCCCGCCAGCTGCGGGAAGCGGGCTGGATCCAGGGGGGCGAGCGGGTGGTGGTACTCAACACCGGCGCCGGCATCAAGTACCCGGACGCCATCACAGTCGTGCCCCAGCGGCTGCGCCGCGACGGGAGGATCCCGGCATGAGCTTCGACTGGTCTTTTGTTCTCAGCACCCTGCCGGCGTTCGGCCAATCGGTCTGGGTCACCCTGCAGCTCGGCGCTATCGTGATCCTCACCTCGCTCGCCGTGGCGCTGCTCAATGTGACGCTGCAAAGCCTGCACAAACCCTGGCTGAACGGGGTGATCCGCGCCTATGTGGAGCTGGCCCGCAATACGCCGCTCTTGATCCAGCTGTTCTTTCTCTACTTCGGGCTGCCGGCGCTCGGCCTGTCGCTGTCGGGCTTTGCCACGGCGGTGATCGCCATGACCTTCCTCGGCGGTGGCTACCTGACCGAGGCGCTGCGGGCAGGGGTGCAGGCTGTCCCCCCCAGCCAGCTGGAGGCCGGGCGAGCCATCGGCCTCTCCCGCTGGCAGCTGCTGCGCCACGTGCAACTGCCCCAGGCCTGGCTCGCCAGCCTGCCGGCGCTGTTTGCCAACTTCATCTTCCTGCTCAAAGAGACCACGGTGGCCTCGGCGGTGGCGGTGCCGGAGCTGCTCTACACCACCAAGAACTACATCGCCCTCTACTACAAGACCTACGAGATGCTGGCGGTGCTGACCTTGATGTGCGTGCTGATCTTTCTGCCGCTGTCGCTCGCCCTGCGCGTCGTTGAAAGGAGGCTGCAACATGGTCAGTTCGGTCATTGAATCGCTGATGCAGGCATCGATCGTCCTGCTACCGCTATCACTCGTCACCAAGGCGCAGGAAAGGAGGGATCACTATGGCCAGTCCGGTCACTGAGCAGCTGACGCAGGCGCTGCCGCTGCTGGCGGTGGGCGCGGGCCAGACCCTCGCCATCTCGCTGCTCGCCATCCTGTTCGCCACCCTGGGCGGGGTCGGTTACGGCGTGCTGGCCCAGCAGGGGGGAAGGCTGACCCGGGGAGCACTGCGGGTCTATCTGGAGCTGTTTCGGGTGGTACCCGTGCTGGTCTGGCTCTACCTCTTCTTCTTCGGGCTGCCGATCTTCTTTGGCCTGGATATCCCGGCCTTCTGGTGCGCCGTGCTGGTGCTGGCCCTGTGGGGCGCCAGCGAGGTGGGGGAGGTGGTGCGCGGTGGTCTCAAGTCCCTCGCCCGCGGCCAGCAGGAGGCCGGCCTGGCGCTCGGGCTCTCCCGCTGGCAGCTCTATCGCCACGTGCTGCTGCCTCAGGCGCTGCAACGGCTGACGCCGCCGACCATCAACATCTACACCCGCATCATCAAGACCAGCTCGCTGGCGGTGCTGATCGGGGTGGTGGAGGTGATCAAGGTGGGCCAGCAGATCATCGAGCGCACCTATGGCTCGCTGCTTATCTACGGTCTGCTGTTCCTGTTCTTTTTTCTGGTCTGCTATCCGCTCTCGCTTGCCTCGCGCCGGCTGGAGCAACAATGGGGTAATGCGGTATGACACCTCTGCTTGAGCTCAATGCTGTCATCAAACAATTCGGCCAACACCGGGTACTGGATGAGGTCAGCCTCACGGTGCACGCCGGGGAAGTGATCGTCATCCTGGGGCCGAGCGGCTGCGGCAAGAGCACCTTGCTGCGCACCCTCAACGGGCTCGAACCCATTCAGGGGGGCGACATTCGCTTCGATGGAGAGCGGCTGGATGTCAACACCGACTGGCAGCGGCTGCGCCAGCGCATCGGCATGGTGTTCCAGAGCTATCACCTCTTCCCCAACCTGACGGTACTGGAGAACGTGCTTCTCGGCCCTCTGCAGGTGCAAAAACGAGAGCGGGCCGAGGCACTGCTGCAGGCGGAACAACTGCTGACCCGCATCGGTCTGTGGGAGCGGCGCCATGACTATCCGCGCCAGCTCTCCGGCGGCCAGCAGCAGCGCATCGCCATCGTAAGGGCGCTCTGCATGAACCCGCAGGTGATGCTGTTTGACGAGGTGACCGCTGCGCTGGATCCCGAGATGGTGCAGGAGGTGCTGGAGGTGATCCGCGATCTCGCCGGTAGCGGCATGACCCTGCTCATCGTCACCCACGAGCTGGCGTTCGCCCAGGCGGTGGCGGATCGCATCGTCTTCATGGACGGCGGCCACATCCTGGAGCAGGCCGCCCCCCATCAATTTTTCGAGCACCCGCGCAGCCAGCGTGCCCGCCAGTTCCTCGCCAAGTTTTCTTATACAACTGTCATCAAACGAAAGGAGTCAGCATGAAAAAAATCACCTCGGTTCTGTTCAGTGCCTTGTTGGGACTGGGTCTCGCCAGCGGCGTCGCCCATGCGGCGGACGGTTCCCTCGCCAAGATCAAGGCCCGTGACAAACTCATCGTCGGCGTCTTCACCGACAAGCCCCCGTTTGGCTACGTGGACGAGAAGGGCAACTACGTCGGCTTTGACACCGACCTCGGCCGCCGTTTCGCCAAGGATCTGCTGGGAGACGAGAACAAGGTCGAGTTCGTCGCGGTGGAGCCCGCCAGCCGCATCCCCTTCCTGCAGAGCGACAAGGTGGATCTCATCCTCGCCAACATGACGGTCACCCCGGAGCGGCGGCAGGTGGTGGACTTCACCAACCCGAACCTCAAGGTCGCGGTGCAGGTGCTGGTACCGGAGAAGAGCGCCGCCAAGGGGCTGGACGATCTCGCGGACAAGACCCTGATCGTCACCACCGGCACCACGGCCGACATCTGGCTCACCCGCAACCACCCGGAGTGGAAGGTGCTCAAGTTCGAGAAGAACACCGAATCCCTGCAGGCGCTGGCCCAGGGCCGTGGCGACGCCTATGCCCAGGACAACCTGGTGCTCTTCAGCTGGGCCAAGGAGAACCCGGGCTATCGGGTTCTGCCCGAGAAGCTGGGCTCGGAAGACCCCATCGCGCCGGCGGTGAAGAAGGGCAATATCGAGCTGCGTGACTGGGTCAACGACCGTCTCGCCAAGCTGGGGGAAGAGAAGTACCTGCTGAAACTCTATGACCAGTATGTGCGCGACAAGTTGAGCGCCGATACCAATCCCGACGACGTGATAGTGGAAGGAGGCAAGTGGCAGGGCTGAGCCTGCCGAGAGAAGTGCTGAGAGTGTGATGTGTGTGAAATCTTGGTTCCGTTGGTCCGCAAACCGCAAGGTTTGACCTTTCAGGCGTCCCCCTCGGGTGACGCCTTTTTTTCGCATGGGAAAAAGAACCGGGCCAGGGGCCCGGTTGAAAACCCGCGCAGAGCAGGCTGTGTCACGTCGATGACACGGTTCAGGCTGCCGGACTGGCACGGGATGCCGTCCGGCCAATTCGCCGCGCCACCGGGGGCGGGATGAGCCCTCGGCAACGCCGGCGAATGGGGTGGCGCAGCGGGCGCCGAAGAGGGTGCCTACTCCCGCTCCAGGGCGTGGATGGGGTCCATCCGCGCCGCCCGCCGCGCCGGGAAGAAGCCGAACAGCACGCCGATGAGGCTGGAGCAGAAGAAGGCCATCAGCACGGCGTCCAGGGAGTAGCTCAGGGTGAACTGCCTGCTGAAGTGCTCGAACAAGACGCCGACCAGCAGGGAGAGCAGCACCCCGGCCGCCCCGCCCAACAGGCAGACCAGCACCGCCTCGATCAAGAACTGCTGCAATATGTCGCCGGTTCTGGCCCCCACCGCCATCCGCACGCCGATCTCGCGGGTGCGCTCGCTCACCGACACCAGCATGATGTTCATCACCCCGATGCCGCCCACCACCAGGGAGATGAGCGCAATCATGGCGATCAAGAGAGTCAGGGTGGCATTGGTGCTGGTGATCGCCTGACGGATGCTGTCGGTGTTGAGCACGAAGAAATCCTGACTGCCGTGACGCTCGCGCAGCAGGCGGGTGATGCCATCCTCGGCGGCGGCCAGCGCCACCTCATCCTGCACCCGCACGCTGATGCTGCGCAGGTAGCTCTGGCCCAGCATCCGCGTCATGGCCGTGGTGTGGGGGATCCAGACGTTGAGGTTCTCGTCGCTGCCAAAGCCGCTCTGGTTTCGGGCCACCACCCCGATCACCCGGCACGGCAGGCTACCCAGCAGGATCAGCTGACCGAGCGGCGACTCCCCCGCGGCAAACAGGCGCGCCAGGCTGTTCTCGTCGATCACTACCTCCTGCGCCATGTCGGCCACGCTGGTGGCATCGAACAGCATGCCTTGCAACAGTCGATAGCCGCGCACCTGGAAGAACTGCTCCCCCACCCCGTTCACCGAACCCAGTACCGCCTGACTGCCCCGGCGCAGGGTGACGCTGGTGGCCAGGCTGGGGGTCACGCTGTGCACATAACCGAGCCCGGCGAGAGCGTCGGCGTCCTCCACCCTGAGGGTCTGGACCGCCTCAGCCCGCCGATCGCCGAAGCCGCTGCCGGGGAAGATCTCCAGGGTGCTGGTGCCCATGGCATTGATGTTGGCCAGCACCTGCTGCTGGGATCCGCGCCCGAGCGCCACCACAGACACCACGGCGGCGATACCGATGATGATGCCGAGCATGGTGAGGAAGGTGCGCATGCGCTGGGCCTGCATGGCCAGCAGCGCCATCTTGAAAGCGGCGCCGAGCCGCCCGGCCAGACCACCGCGTGCCCCTTCGCCGACCCGGGACCCAATGTGCGCGGGAAGCGGCTGTGCCGGCTCGCGACGACGGTCGGCCACCACCTCGCCATCTTTCAGCTCGATGATCCGCTCGGCCTGCTCGGCGATCGCCATGTCGTGGGTCACGATCACCAGCGTATGCCCCTCGCGGTGCAGCCCATTCAATATGCCGAGCACCTCGGCCCCGCTCTGGCTGTCGAGGGCGCCGGTCGGCTCGTCCGCCAGGATCACCTGACCGCCGTTGATGAGGGCGCGGGCAATGCTGACCCGCTGCTGCTGGCCGCCGGAGAGCTGGCTCGGCTTGTAGTCGAGCCGGCTGCCGAGCCCGAGCCGCTGCAGCAGGCTCTCGGCCCGCGCCTTGCGCGCATCGCCGGCCAACCCGGCATAGAGGGCAGGCAGCGCCACGTTGTCGCGGGCACTGAGATCTCCCAGCAGGTGATAGCGCTGAAAGATGAAGCCGAAGTGCTCGCGGCGCAGGGTCGCCAGCGCATCGGCCGTCAGCCGGCTCGTCTCCCGTCCGGCCACCCGGTAGTCGCCCTCGCTCGGCTGATCGAGGCAGCCCAGAATATTGAGCAGGGTCGACTTGCCGGAGCCGGAGGCGCCGACGATGGCCACCATCTCGCCCCGCGTTATGGTCAGGTCGATGCCCTTGAGCACCTCGACGCGCCGCTCCCCGTCGCCAAAATGGCGGCGGATACCGCTCAGTTGCAGCAGTGGTTCTCTCATCATCACATCCCCATGGGCGGACCCATCCGCCCGCTCTGCTGGTGCTGGGCCGTCAACTGGCTCACCACCACGGCCTCCCCCTCCGCCAGCCCGTCCAGGATCTGGGCATCCACCTTGTTGTTGAGGCCGACCTTCACCTGCCGCCATTGCGGGCGACCGCCCTCATCCACCACCTGTACCCGCCCCTCGCTCAGGGCGATGGCCGGGATCACCAGCGCGTTGCGTTCGGTCGCCAGCACAATGTGCACCTGGGCCGTCATGCCGATGCGCAGGGCCCGCTGCGGATTTTCCACCTCGAACAGGCCGTTGTAGTAGACGGCCGTGCTGGTCGAACTGCTGCTGGTCGTGTCGTCGTTGATGGTGTCGGGGGCGGGTTCGATGGCACGCAAGCTGGCCTGGTAGCGCTGTTCGGGCGCTCCCAGCACGGTGAAATAGCTGGGCAGGCCGGCCTTCACCCTGATCACGTCCGCCTCCGAGATCTGCGCCTCCACCGTCATGGTGTCGAGTCGCGCCACCTTGACCATGGTCGGGGTACTCTGCACCGCGTTGACCGTCTGCCCCTGCTCCACCGGGATCGCCACTATGGTGCCCGCCATGGGGGAGACGATGCGGGTGTAACCCAGATTCACTTTGGCGGTGTCGACCGCGATGCGAGCCTGCACCGCCTGCGCCGTCAACGCCCGGATGTCGGCATGGGTGGCCGTCAGGGTTGCCTCCGCGCTGTCGTAGTCGGCCTGACTGCCCAATCCCCGAGCCAGCACCTTGCGCTGACGCTCGAAGACCAGCTGGTTGTTGCGCAGAGTGGCCCGGCGCGAGGCCAACTGGGCCTGCACGTTGTCGAGGGCGGCTTCGGCATCCTTGAGGGCGTTCTGCTGGGTGAGATCGTCGATCTCGACCAGCAGATCGCCCTGCTTCACCTCGTCCCCCAGTGCCACATGCAGCGCCTTGATCTGCCCCGATACCTGGGCCCCCACACTCACCAGCTTCTGGGCCTGCAGGGTGCCGTCGGCCAGCACGCTCTGCTCCAGATCCCGCCGCTCGACCGAAGCCGTGATATAGGCGGCTGCCGGCGCCGCCGTGGAAGGCAGCCACAGCCAGCCGGCGCCGACCAGCAGCAGGGCGGGCAGCAGCAGGCGAACAACGAGAAGACGGGCACGGGTCATCGCGGATATCCTTGGCTAAAACAGAGGATGAAACAGACCCGGGCAATCTACTCCAATGTCCGGTTAAGCCTCTTGCAGGGCAGTGTAAGGATTGCGTAAAAGCAGCTGTCAGGCGGAGACGGACACGGGAAAATGGCGCCAACCCGAGACGGAGAAGAGCGATGAAGATCCTGCTGGTGGACGATGATCTGGAGCTTGGCACCATGCTGAGCGAATACCTGGGCGGCGAAGGCTTTGCCACCACCCATGTGCTGACCGGCAAGAGCGGCGTGCAGCACGCCCTCTCCGGCAACTATGCCGCCGTGGTGCTCGACATCATGCTGCCCGACTTGAACGGCAGCGAGGTGCTCCGCCAGATCCGCCGCGACAGCCGGATCCCCGTCATCATGCTCACCGCCAAGGGGGACAACATCGATCGGGTGATCGGGCTGGAGATGGGGGCCGATGACTATGTGCCCAAGCCCTGTTACCCGCGAGAACTGGTGGCCAGGCTGAGGGCCGTGCTGCGCCGTGTCGAGCCTGCCCCCACGAATCCAAGCAAGGAGCAGGGCCTGCGCCTTGGCGAGCTGGTGCTCTCCCCCGCCAGCCGTCAGTGTCACTGGCAAACACAGCCGCTGGAGTTGACCGCCACCGAGTTCAACCTGCTGGAACTGCTGCTGCGATCGCCGGAGCGGGTGGTCAGCAAGGATGAGCTCTCCCTGCACGGGCTGGGCCGCCCACGCGAGCCCTATGATCGCAGCGTCGACGTGCACATCTGCAACATCCGCCAGAAGCTGCAGGCCCTGGCGGGGGACGCCATCGGCATCGAGACGGTGCGCAGCATAGGATACCGCCTGGCATGATCCTCAAGGGGCGCCTGTTCTGGAAGATCCTGTTCGGCTTCTGGTTCACCATCATCATGATGAGCCAGCTGCTGTGGGTGGCCTTCAGCCTCTATCGCCATGAGGGACCGCCGGAGCAGCGGATGGCAAGCCAGCTGGCCGAACGCCAGCTGGAGGCGGCCGCCAGCCTGCTGCAGCGACAGGGACCGGCTGCAGTCGCAGCCCTGCAGGCCAGCTGGCCGGCCCGGGAGCGAAGGCTGCTGCAGCTTGAACCGATCACAACAGAACCAGCCACGACGCTGAGCGGCCGCATCCTGCCGGGGGCCGATGGCCAGCACTATCGGCTCGACTACGACGGCGCCGGCCTGCAGCAGTTGCTGGCCCCACCCCAGCCCCACCGCAACTGGCTCAACATGCCGCCCCCCATGTGGTGGATCGGCGGGCTTGGCGGCCTCTTCTTCAGTGCCCTGCTCGCCTGGCACCTGACTCGTCCCATGAACCGCTTCCGACAGGGGTTCGCGCGCCTCGCCCAGGGTGAGCTTGATGTGCGCCTCTATCCCGCCATGCGGCGGCGCCACGACGAGATCAGCGATGCGGCCCGCGACTTCGATGCCATGGCCGAGCGGCTGCAACTGCTGGTGGAGAGCCGCGAGCAGCTGTTGCACGACGTCTCCCACGAGCTGCGCTCCCCCCTTGCCAGGTTGCAACTGGCCATCGGTCTGGCCCAGCAGGATCCGGCCAGGATCGATGGCTCCCTGGCGCGGATCCAGCTCGAGACCCAGCGCATGGACAAGATGATCGGCGAACTGCTGACCCTCACCCGCGCCGGCCATGGCGAGCGGGACGGCGAGGAGTATTACGATCTGCAGGGGCTGGTCGACGCCGTGGTGAGCGATGCCCGCTACGAGGCGCAGCACATGGGCGTCGAGATCAAAACCTGGGTGGATGAGACCCGGGAGTACACGGTCTGCGGACAGGCGGAGCTGATCCGCCGGGCTCTCGACAATGTGCTGCGCAATGCCCTGCGCTTCTCGCAGGCGGGCCAGTGCATCCACCTGACCCTGATGCACCAGGGCAGCGAGTTCGTCATCGAGGTGGCGGATCAGGGGATGGGGGTGGATGAGAGCAAGCTCTCCAGCATCTTCGATCCCTTCGTGCGGATCGGCTCCCCCGCCGCAGGCAAGGGCTATGGGCTGGGCCTTGCCATCACCCGCAAGGCCATCCAGGCCCAGGGCGGGCGGGTCGACGCCAGAAACGGCGAAGAGGGCGGCCTGATCGTCACCCTCCACCTGCCGGGCTAGCTGCTCCGCCCAGTCATCACTGCTGCTGGTTAGCCCCGCAGCCGCTGCAATTGACTGATGGCGGCGCCGGTTGAACGGAAGGCAAACTCGGCAGGGGCAATGCTGGCCAGCTTGCGCCACTCGCAGGCTGCCACATCATCGGCCGCCACCACCAAAGGCTTGTCTGCCAACTCCAGCAAGAACACGGTATCGCAGGTGTGATAGATCACATCGTCATAGGGATAGACGTTGGCATAGGAGCCCAGGTAGCGCGGCGTCTCCCCCGTCAGGTTCAGCCCCAGCTCCTCCTTGAGCTCCCTCACCAAGGCTTCCTCCAGCGATTCGCCGGGATCGACGAAGCCGCCCGGCAGATCCAGCAACTCCTTACCGGGATCCCGGGCCCGCACTGCGACCAGCAGCTCGTCCTGCCAGCACAGTGCCACCATCACGGCCGACGCCACATTCTGGAAATAGTGGAAACCACAGCCACAGGCAAACTCTTTCTCGCTGCGCTGTTGCAGCGTTCCGGAACCACAACGGGGACAAAACATAGGAGACTCTCATCTGACACCAAAGGCGCATTGTATGCCGAACCCCATCCCTGATGGAAAGCCTTGAGGCACAACACCCATGACGTGATAAATCAGCGGGATATAAAAGAGGGAGAAGAGGTAATACTGCGGGAAGCAAACGAAAAAAAGCCCAGTCTGTCGACTGGGCTTCTTAAGTAGTGGCGGAACGGACGGGGAGACGGACAGAGTCCGGCTCAAGCACAAAGGACAACAGACAGGGACCGCGTTGCCAGTGGCAAGTCACAGCCCTGCCTAGTCTGTTGTCTCTTGTTGGCGTGCTTCCGTTCGCAAATACCCAAAGTAAAAAGGCCTTCCCTGACGGGAAGGCCTTTCAAGTTAGTGGCGGAGCGGACGGGACTCGAACCCGCGACCCCCGGCGTGACAGGCCGGTATTCTAACCGACTGAACTACC